>JBFMCJ010000034.1 GCA_040754675.1 Bacillota bacterium | reverse complement strand
GTGGCGTTGTCGGAGGCCTCCGACAGGCGCCGCACGGTGGGCGACGCGGTCTTCATGCTGGGCCCCAATAGCTGGGTGAGTGTGGATGCGCGGCTCCCCGGGCCCCTGCTGGCGGAAGCCGTGAGGGGCGGGGGGCTGGATGCGCTGCGGGGTTACCGGGTGGTACGGCTCGAGTATCCGGTGCCCGACGAGCCCGGCTCGCGGCTCGATTTACTTCTGGAAGGCCCCGCCGGGCTGGCGCTGGTCGAGGCCAAGTCGGTGACGCTGGTGGAAAAGGACGGCACGGCGCTGTTTCCCGACGCCCCGACGCTGAGGGGGCAGCGCCACCTGCAGGTGCTGGCAAACGTCCGGAGGGCCGGTATGGAGGCGCTCGTGGTCTTCGTCGCGCAGCGCCCGGATGCGCTGCGCTTCTCGCCTCACCGGGCGGCGGATCCGGCGTTCAGCCGGGGACTGGTGGAGGCCGCCCGGCAGGGAGTCAAGGTGCTGGCCTTCTCCTGCCGGGTGCGGCCTCCTCGCGTGGAGATCCTCCGCCCCATCGAGGTGCGGCTTGACGAACCGGCCTAAGAGCGGCCGACGCCCGGTGCGCTGCTCGGGCCCGGCGCGCTGCCTGCACCAGGGGCTGCGTTCGGGAGGACGAGTTCGTTGATGACCTTCTCGATCAGCTCCTGTTGGGCCAGCTGCCGGGCGGTGCCCCAATCCTGCGCCAGCACCGAGCGCAGGAGTTCAGGCGAGACGTTGAGACGCTGGGCCCCCTCCTCGGCCAGGCGGTCGGCGGCGAGCTCGCGTACCGAGGCCCAGTCCCGGTTCAGCAGGGCGTCCGCCTCCCACGGTGCGATGCCCACGGCCATCAGCCGGTCGTAGAGCTGCGGCATCAGCGTGCCGCTCAACGCCTCCCAGTCGCCCTGCAGCACCATCTGCCACTGCTCGGGGGTCAGTTGCTGCGCGACTTCCTGGAGCAGCTGCTGCGCCTTCGCCAGCACCTCGGTCTGGTTGAGGGTGTTGGAGCCGGTGGCCGAGACCACCCGTACGTAGCCCGCCGGATCGACGACCGCTGCGACCCGGTCCCCGCTCTGCAGGCTCTCCACGGACGAGGGCTTGCCGTTTCGCACCACCAGGGTGCCCTCGGTCAGCCGGACGCGCACGGGGCCCTTCTGGGACTCCACCGTGGCAGAGCCCTGGCCCGCCAGCGCCAGCTTGCCGTTCACGGTCGAGACCGTCCGGGCCTGGTACAGGAGCTCGACGGCTTCGGCGCGGGTGATGTGCCGGGTAGCGTCATCAGGGCCGATGGACTCGGGCACGATGCCCGCCGCCTGGGCCGCCTCGAGCGGGGCCGAAGCAGGGCCGGTGCCCGGCCAGCTCTGGCTCACCTCTCCCATGCCCGAAAGCCTGACCACCGCGGACAGCGCGTTGGTCACGGACAGGGCCAGATCCGCGCCCTCCACGAGGCGTTCGCTCCTGGGCAGCACGCCCCGCTCCGCCAGGGCCTGCACCGCAGCCTGGCCGGGCTCGTCCCCTGCCGGTACCGTCACGTCAAAAGCCGCGGCGGCCGCCCGGGCAAACTCTCCCAGGGTGATAGGCCTCGACGGCCGGAACTGGTCACCCGGGAAGGCCGTCAGCGCTCCTGTGGGGGCCAGCGCTTCCAGCGCCTTCGTGAGCCCGGCGTCGGTCACGTCCACGTAAAGGCCCGCGGTCCGCGGGCGCTCAGAGGCAGCCCCGCCGGCCTGGCCGGATTTCGGGTCGGGGAGACCGGCCCCCGCCATGACCGGGCCGGCGACCAGCGTTAAGATAAGGCCGATGAACGCAAGCGATCGGCCTGAGGTTGGCATGCGCAAAGGGCTGCACGCTCCTTTCCCGGTGCGTCGAGGAGTTTGGCGAGCCGGGGTCGAACATCCTTTCTGTAATGTGCGGCAACGCTAGCACTGTCGGCCTTTCCGGCCAGTGTCCGGCTAGAATGGAAGATGCCTCCGGTGCGGGGGCGTGCGCGGCACCGGGCGGTCGCGAAGGGGCGAAGCGGGCATGAAAGGGTCAGCTTCAAGAAATGGCGGCCCCGGCACAGGCCCTGCCGGCCGCAAGCTGGTTTTGATCGATGGTTACAGCCTCCTGCACCGTGCCTTCTTCGCCATGCGCATGCTGGCCACGAGCACCGGTGAGCCAACCAACGCCGTTTACGGTTTCACCACCATGCTGGTGCGCCTCCTGGAAGAGGAGCGGCCGGGCTACGCGGCGGTGGCCCAGGACATGGCCGGGCCGACGTTCCGCCACCTCCAGTTCGAGGCTTACAAGGCGCAGCGGCCCTCCATGCCCGACCAGCTCCGGCCGCAGGTGGTGCGGTTCGAGCAACTGGTGCGGGCCTTCGGCATCCCGGTCTACGGCCTGGAGGGGTTCGAGGCCGACGACGTCATCGGGACGCTGGCGCGCCAGGCCCTCGAGCAGGACCCGTCCTGTTCCGTGATCATCGTCACGGGTGACCGGGACGCGCTGCAGCTCGTGAACGACCGGGTGACCGTCCTCATCACCCGCAAGGGGATCACCGAGGTCGAGCGCTTCACGCCGCAGCACGTGAAGGAGGCCCTGGGAATCGAGCCCCGCCAGCTGGTGGACTTCAAGGGGCTGGTGGGTGACCCGAGCGACAACATCCCGGGCGTGCCGGGCGTGGGGGAGAAGACCGCGATCCAGCTCCTGCAGCGCTACCCGGACCTGGAGGCCATCCTGGCGCACGCCGACGAGGCGCCGCCCCGGGTCGCCAAGGCGCTGAAGGAGTACGCCGACCAGGCCAGGCTCAGCCGGCACCTTGCCACCATCGTCACCAACATCCCCGTGGAACTGGACTGGGAGGGCTGCCGCCTGCGGGAGCCCGACGCACCGCGGCTTGCGTCGCTTTTCCTGGAACTCGAGTTCAGCAGGCTTCTGGACCGGCTCGGGCGGATGTTCCCGGCCGTGGCGCAGGCGGCGCGGGCCGGAGGTGCGGCAGCGCGAGCACGGGGCGATGGGCGGGGCGCACCGGAGGCCGGCGTAGAGGAGCCCGGCCGGGTAGCGGGCGAAGCGGCGCCTGCTACGGCGGCGCAGGACAGCGCTACGGCTCCCCGGCCGGCCGTGCGGGTCGAAGGAGTGGACGAGCGGCGGGCCCCCGAGCGCGCGGCACCCTTCGGGCCACCTGAGCTGGTGGGTGAGGATTCAGCTGACGTTGCGGCCCGGGTGGAACGCATCCGCACAGCCGGGCCTGCCGCGCTCCTCGTGCTCCCGAGCGCCCCCGAACCCATGCGCGCCCCGGCGCTGCTCGTGGCGGCGGCCAACGAGGGCGCCTCGATGCTCGCTGCTGTGGCCGACGACTGGCCTTCGCACTTGCGACCCCTGGCGCAGTGGCTGTCGGATCCGGACGCGCCCAAGTGGTGCCACGACGCCAAAACCGCCGCAGTTGCCCTGGGTGCCCGGGGCGTGGAGCTGGCCGGCGTGGTGGACGACGTCATGCTGGGTTCATACCTGCTCAACCCGAGCCAGCACCACACCCTGGAGGAGATGGCCGTGCGCTTTTTGGGGCGTAAGCTTCAAATGCCGGAGGCCGGCCCCGGGGCAGCAGCCGGGGGGAAAGGGCGCCGGCCGGCCGCTGCGGAGGGGGCGGGGCCCGCCATTCCGGGCCTCGAACTCTTCCGGCCGGGCGCGCCGCCTCTCGATGAGGCCGTTCGCCAGTACGCGGCCCAGCGCCTGGAGGTCATCTACCTGCTGGCCGCCCCGTTCCGGCAGTGGATGGCCGAGGACAGCCTGGAACGGATCTATCACGAGGTGGAGATGGCCCTCTGGCCTGTCCTGGCCGAGATGGAGCGCAACGGTGTCAGGATCGACTCGGCGGCTCTTGCCCGGCTCGGCGAGGAACTTGGCCGGGAGATCGACGCCACCGCCCAGGCCATTTACAAGCTGGCCGGCGAGGAGTTCAACATCAACTCGCCCCGCCAGTTGAGCCAGATCCTGTTCGAGAAGTTGAAGCTGCCCGTTGTCAAGGAGACGAAGACCGGCCCCAGCACCAGCGCGGACGTGCTCGAGGAGCTGGCGGACAGGCACGAGATCGTCCTCAAGATCCTGGACTTCCGGCAGCTGGTGAAGCTGAAGGGCACCTACGTGGACCCCATGCCCTCGCTGGTGAACCCGCGCACGGGCCGACTCCACACCACGTTCCACCAGGCCGTGACGGCCACCGGCCGCCTTTCCAGCTCCAATCCCAACCTCCAGAACATTCCGGTTCGCACCGACCAGGGCGCGGTGATCCGCGAGGCGTTCGTGGCGGGGGAGCCCGGCTGGGTGCTGATGAGCGCAGACTACTCGCAGATCGAGCTGCGGGTGCTGGCGCACATTGCGCAGGATCCGGTGCTCATCGACGCGTTCCGCTCGGGCCAGGACATCCATACCCGGACGGCGTCGGAGGTCTTCGGCGTTCCCGTCGAGGCCGTGACGCCGGCCATGCGCAGCGGCGCCAAGGCCATCAACTTCGGGATCGTGTACGGGATTTCCGCCTACGGGCTGGCCCGGGGGACGGGGCTTTCACAGGAAGACGCGAAACGCTACATCGAGAGCTACTTCAACAAGTACGCGGGGGTCAAGGCCTATCGGGAGCGCGTCATCCGCCAGGCCCGGGAACGGGGTTACGTGACCACCCTGTTCGGGCGGCGCCGATACCTCCCCGAGATCCACACCCGCCAGTACGCGCAGCGGGCGCTTGCCGAACGCATGGCGATGAACACGCCCATCCAGGGGACCGCCGCCGACATCATGAAGATGGCCATGATCGCCGTGCACCGCGCCCTGAAGGAGGAGGGCCGGCCGGCCCGAATGGTGCTGCAGGTTCACGACGAACTGGTGCTGGAGGTGCCCGAGCGCGAAGTCAGGCCCGTGGCCCGGCTTGTCCGCTCGGCCATGGAAAACGTGGTGCACCTTGACGTACCGCTGCTGGTTGACGTCAAGACCGGTCGTAACTGGCGAGAATGCAAGTAGGCCCGCCAGGGCCCCTGCCCCGGCCGTGCTGGCCGAGATGCTGCGGCAGGTTGGCCCGCACCCCCGCCGCCCCCGCCGCCGTCCTCCGGTCGTCGGCCTGACGGGGGGCTTTGCCAGCGGGAAGAGCGTCGTGCGGGAGATGTTTCACTCGGCAGGTGCCGCCGTGGTGGACGCCGACGCGGTGACACGGGAGCTGTCGGCGCCGGGCGGGGCGGTCTGGCAGGCCATCGTGGGCGCCTTCGGTGAAGAGGTGCTGACCCGGCCAGGCGGCGAACTGGATCGTGCGGCGCTGTGGAAGCGCATCTGCAATGACCGGGAAGCCCGAAAACGCCTGAACGCCGCGACGCACCCGGTTATCCTGGCGGAGGTCCGCCGGCGGGTGGCGCGGCTTTTGCGGTACGGCCCGGGAAGGGGCTCCCGCCCGCAGCGGGAGCGGCAGGCGCCGGCCGTCGTGGTGGAGGTGCCCCTGCTGTATGAGGCGGGCAGGCCGGCGCTGTCGCTCGTGGACGTGGTGGTGGTGGTCTGGGCCGACCGGGAGACGTGCCTTCGGCGGAGCGTGGCGAGAGGGCTTTCTCCCGAGGAGGCGGCTCTGGCGGTTGAAGCCCAGTGGCCCCTGGAGCGCAAGCGGCGGCTGGCGGACTTCGTGGTGGACAACTCCGGTGACCTGGACAGGACCCGCCGGCAGGTCGAGCGCATCTGGAAGGTGATGGGTTCGCCTTGCGCATCGCGCTGGTGGCACACGACAAGGAGAAGCCGTCGATGGTCGAGTTTGTCCGCACCTTTCGGCCGGTTCTCGAACGCTGCCGCCTGCTGGCCACCGGCACCACGGGCAGCGTGGTGGCTGAGGCCACGGGCCTCGAGGTAGAGCGCATGCTGTCCGGGCCGTACGGCGGTGACCAGCAGATCGGCGCTCAGGTGGCGGCGGGCGAGGTGGACGCGGTCATCTTCCTCCGGGATCCTCTGACGGCGCAGCCCCACGAGCCTGACATCAGCGCCCTCATGAGAGTGTGCGACGTCCACAACGTGCCCCTCGCCACCAACGCGGCGACGGCGGCCCTGATCCTGACAGCCCTCGCCCAGCGTCTGGGCGTCTCCGACCCATGCAGCCCCGGGGCCGCCTGACACCTCTCTGGATCCTGGCCCTTTTCGGGCTTCTGGCCGCCACCGTGTGGGGGGCGGCCAACATCCGCGCCATCGGACGGTGGCTTTACCCCGTCTACCACCGGGACGTCATCGAGGACTGGGCGGCACGGCGCGGCCTGGATCCGTGGCTCGTGGCGGCGGTGGTGCGGGTGGAGAGCAACTTCCGGCCGACGGCCGTGTCGTCCAGGGGCGCCCGGGGGCTGATGCAGCTGCTGCCCGACACCGCCCGATGGGTGGCCGAACAGGCGGGGGAGCGGGACTTCTTCCCGGACCTGCTCTTCGTTCCTGAGGTAAACGTCCGCCTGGGAACCTGGTACCTGGCGGAGCTTCTGAAGGAGTTCGACGGGCGGGAAGCGCTGGCACTGGCTGCCTATAATGCGGGCAGGGGCAACGTTCGGCGATGGCTTGCCGAGTCCGCCTGGGACGGGACGGAGTCCGCGCTGGGCGGGGTGCCATACCGGGAAACCCGTAAGTTCGTGGCGCGGGTGTTACGCCTCAGGCGGATTTACCGGTGGCTGTACGGTGGGTAACGGGGCCATGCGGTAAATGACGGGACGGGTCGAGGGGCAACGAGCGGTACGTGACGTGCGAGGAGGGGGCAAGGGTGTGGGCAGGACGCTGGGGACGGTAAAGGTGCTGGATTCGGAGCAGGCCGTCAGGGCGCTTACGGTGAGCCCCGACCGGCCGCTGTTTTCCGCCGAGCACGACGAGATCATCCGGGGCGAGACCGCGGACGTCTACTTCATCAAAACCATGCAGGTGCTGCGGGCCGAAGGGAAGGCCGACACGCCGGTGGTGGCCGAGATCTTCCCCCGCAGCGAAGGATTGCTGGCCGGTGTCGAAGAGGCGCTGCGCTTGCTCAAAAGCCGGCCGCCGGAGCTGGGGCCCATCGAGGTGTGGGCCATGGATGAGGGCCAACACTTTTCGCCCAAGGACGTGGTCATGCGCATCCACGGGCCCTACAGCGCCTTCGGCATCTACGAGACGGCGCTTCTCGGCATCCTGGCTCAGTCGAGCGGGTGGGCGACGGCGGCGCGGCGCGTGGTGCAGGCGGCCGGCGGAAAGCCGGTCAGCTCGTTCGGCGCCCGGCACGTCCACCCGGCCGTGGCCCCCGTCATGGAGCGGGCGGCGCTGCTGGGCGGGGCATCGGGGGCGGCGTGCATTCTGGGGGCCAAGCTGGCCGGGCGGGAGCCGGTCGGTACGGTGCCGCACGCGCTGATGCTCATCCTGGGGGACACGGTGGTCGGGGCCCTGGCCTATCACCGGCACACGGAGCCGGAGTCTCCCCGCACCATCCTCGTCGACACTTACAAGGATGAGGCCGAAGAAGCGATACGGGTGGCGGAGGCGCTGGGAGACGCGCTGCAGGGGATCCGGCTGGATACGCCCGCCGAACGGGGCGGCGTCACCCCCGACCTGGTGGCCGAGGTCAGGGCTCGGCTTGACCAGGCGGGCTATCGCCATGTAAAGATCTTCGTGTCCGGGGGGCTGACCCCCGAGCGGGTAGGGGCGCTGGCGGCCGCCGGAGCCGATGCGTTCGGCGTTGGGAGCTACATCTCGTCTGCGCCGCCCATCGACATGACCCTCGACCTCAAGGAAGTAAATGGCAAGCCGGTGGCCAAACGCGGGCGGATTCCTGGCGTTCAGGCCGCTCCCCGGCTGCGGCTGCGCATCGGCGGCAGGAATGGCACCACGAGCATCGAAAGCTAGGTTCGGCCGGCGGGCAAAAGCCGTGCGGCCGAACCTAATCGTTCGAGTAAGGAGGGCGGATGATGCGTCTTCGGGTAGGAGCGGTAGTCGTGGCGGCTCTGCTCGCCCTTGCGCTTCCGGCGGCTGCAGCCACTTACGAGACAGCCATTTTCGAGGAGCCCACCACCCTTAACGTCTTTGCGGGGATAGGCCCCCAGGCAACGGTGTGGAACTCGTATGTGACCTACGGGATCTACTACGGTACCCTGTACGGCAACGTGGCGCCGACGTTTACGTGGAGCCCGTCGCTCGCTGCCGATGTACCGACCCCGTTCAAGGAAGTAACCGTGGGCGGCCAAAAGATGTATACCGCGGACGTCTCCATCCGGGGAGGCCTGCGGTGGGCCGACGGGTCGCTCCTGACGGCTGACGACGTGGTCTTCACGTATGACACGCTCCTGAGGTTCGATGCCAACAAGCTTGGCGGCAACTGGCCTGCCTATGCCAACCCGGACGTCCTGCACAAGGTGGAGAAGCTGGGTGACTACAGGGTCCGCTTCTACGTAAAGAAGATCCCCGGCCTCTCCGACTGGCAGTACGGCATCCTGCAGGCGCCCATCGTGCAGAAGAAGGTCTGGGAGCCCATCGCGCAGAAGGCGCTGGCCAGCGAGGACCCCGTCAAGAGCCTGCTCGCGGCCGAGGTTACTCCGGACGCCATCGGGGCTTTTAAGTTCAACAAGTGGGAGCGCGGCGCGTTCTTCGAGAACGTAGCGAACCCCTACACCTCGTTCCGCGGCGAGACGACGGAGTCCTTCCCCAACGGGGCCGTCCGAATCACCAGCGCGAAGACGGGCTTCAAGTGGGCGACCAAGGATCCGGCGCCGACCGGGCAGCCCGAGGTTACGGTTATAGAAGGCCCGTATGTGGACAACGTGGTGTACCGTATCTACCAGAACCAGAACGCCGCTATCCTGGCCCTGCTGAAGGGCGAGGTTTCGTATATCTTCAACTCCCTCGGCCTGCAGCGCGGCTTCGAGCAGCAGCTCCGGGCCAACCCGAACGTCGAGGTCATTCGCAACAATACCAATGGCTTCCGGTACATCAGCTTCAACATGCGGCGTGAGCCGTTCAACATCAAGGAGTTCCGGCAGGCGCTCGCGACCCTCATCGACCGCGAGTTCGTCACCCGCGACATTCTGCAGGGTGTGGCGTTCCCGCTGGCGACGGTCGTGCCGCCGGGTAACGCGTTCTGGTTCAACCCGGAGGTCAAGGTCTGGGGCCAGGGCATGACCCGCGGCCAGCGCATCCAGGCGGCGGTGGACCTGCTGAAGCAGGCAGGCTTCTCCTGGCGCAAGGAGCCCGTCATCCGAAACGCCGAGAAGAACGATTACGATCCGGGCGAGGGCCTGATCCTTCCCAACGGCCAGCCGCTTCAGCCGTTTGAGATGCTGGCGCCGGCCCCCGGGTATGACCCGCTGCGCGCCACGTTCGCCCTCTGGATCGAGCGGTGGGCCCAGGAAGTCGGCATCCCGCTCCGTGCTCGCCTGACGGACTTCAACACCATCGCGACGCGGGTCTTCGACGAGCAGAACTTCGACATGTGGATGCTGGGCTGGAGCTTGAGCATCTACCCGGACCACATCTACTACTTCTTCCACTCCAGCCAGTCCGGGCTTGGCGGCTTCAACGCCGGCGGGTACAACAATCCGGAGTTCGACAAGATCGCCGAGGCGCTGAAGGACGCCACGACGCTCGACGAGGCGAAGAAGCTGGTGTTCAAGGGCCAGGAGTACCTGGCCGACGAGGTGCCGTACATCGTGCTCTTCGATACGCCCGTGATGGAAGCCTACCGCCGCGACCATGTCCAGTATCCTTACACCAAGGTGCTGGGCGGTCTGCAGTACGTGTACGGCCTGCAGGCCACGGTGAAGCTCGTTAAGTAGTCAGGCCAAGAGCCGGAGGGCCGCTCGTTTCATCGAGGCGGCCCTCCCGTACCTTTTTGGGGAGGCTGGGTATTTGGCAAGGTTTCTCGGCATCCGGTTGGTGCAGGCCGTCGTAACCCTCATCGTGTACATGACGGTGACCTACTTCATCCTGCAGGCCATGCCCGGCGACATCACGATCCTTTTCACGCAGAACCCGCGTATCACCGCCGAGGTTCGCCAGGAGCTGGCATACCGGCTGGGGCTTGACCAGCCGTGGTATTTGCAGTACCTCAACTACATGAAGAACATCTTCACCGGCAACCTGGGGGTTTCGTTCAGCCAGTATCCCCGGCCTGTCTGGGACATCATCGCCGAACGGGCGCCTCGCACCGTGGTGCTGTTCTTCACGGCCACGGTGGTCTCGTTCTACATAGGCTTCCTTCTGGGGCGCATCATCGCATGGCACCGGGGTACACGCTTCGACTACGCGGCCACCGCGGCGGGCGTCACCTTTTGGACGGCTTTCTATCCCCTGCTGGGCCTGATCATGATGTGGCTGTTCGCTTATACGCTGCAGCTCGTTCCCCTCAACCAGTTCATCACCCCGGCGATATGGCGGGACGCACGCCTGTCGAGCAACCAGGTCTTCGGTATGATGCTGGCCAACATGGCCCTCTTTTCGGGCCTGTTGCTGGTGGGTTACGGGTTTGGCATCCCCCGGATTGGCACCGTCTCGGGCCGCGTCCTGACCGAAATCGGGCTGTGGGGCGGGGGGCTGCTGGCGACCGGGGCGTGGTGGGCTCAGTCGGGGCTGGCACGCTACGCCCTGGACATCCTGTCGCACATGGTGCTCCCTGTGGCGACTCTATCGCTGGTCAGCTTCGGCGGGAGCATGCTGCTCATGCGGGACTCGATGCTGGAGACCATCCGGGAAGATTACGTGATGGCGGCCCGTGCCCGGGGTCTGCCGGAACGGACGGTGCGCGACCGGTACGCCGCACGCACGGCGCTTCTTCCCGTGATCACCAGCCTCACCCTCAGCATCGGCTTCGTGGTGAGCGGCGGGATCGTCACGGAGACGGTCTTCTCCTGGCCCGGGCTGGGACTCACCCTTCTCGAGGCGGCCCGGCTGTATGACTACCCGCTGGCCACTGGCGCATTTGCGTTCACCGGAATATTCGTGGTCGTGGCTCACATTGTGGCCGACATCCTGCACGCCCTGCTTGACCCCCGCCTGCGTGTCGTGGGCGGGGAAGTGACGGCCGCGGAGTAGGGGTGACACAGCACTCGTCATGGCACAGGCAACGGCTCCTATGGCACCCGGCACGGTCCCGGTGAACATCTGGCAGGTCAGGTGGCGGCTTTGGAAGCGGGGCTTGCGAGAAAACTGGGATGTCTTCCGGGCGAGTCGCATCGGGCCCACGGGGTTGGCCATCATCATCTTCTTCGGCCTGTTCGCGCTCGCCCACCCGATCCTGATGGCCACCGTGTGGCCAGCCCATGTCTATGACCCCGTCACCGGCTACGATCCGATGATCCTGCATCCGTCTGCGCCGACGCGAGGGCACCTGCTGGGGACGGATCCTTACGGACGGGACGTCCTGAGCCAGCTCATGTACAGCACCCGCTGGGAGTTCGTATTGGGCGTCGTCTCGGCCGTGATCAGCGTGGTCATCGGGACGTCGGTGGGAACCATCTCGGCCTACTTCGGCGGCTGGGTCGACACCCTGTTCATGCGGCTCGCGGACCTGTTGCTCCTCTTTCCGTTCATCGCCTTCCTCCTGGTGCTCGGGGCGCTCTTCGAGATCGACCTGTTCGACCTGGCCATCATCATCGGGCTTCTGTCCGGCTTTGGCGGCATCACCATCATCATCAAGTCGCAGGCGCTGTCCGTTTCGGTGCGTCCCTACGTCGAGGCGGCCCGGCTTGCGGGCGGGAGCCCCTGGTGGGTCATCCGCAAGCACATCATCCCCAACGTGATGCCCCTGTCGTTCCTCTACATGATGTTCAACGTGACCAGCGCCATCCTGTCCGAGGCCACCCTCTCGTTCTTCGGGTTGCTCAACGTCCGCATCAGCTGGGGGCTCATGATCAACACGGCGGAGACCGGCGGCTACCTGCTCATGTTTGACAAGTTCTGGTGGTTGTGGCTGCCGGCCGGGCTGGCCATCACGGCGCTGTGCGCCGCGTTCTACCTGGTGGGGCGCGGGCTCGACGAAGTGGTTAACCCCCGGCTCCGGAAGAGGTGACGCTGTCGTTGCCGCTGCTTAAGATCGAAAGCCTCAACATGCAGTACACCACGCGCCGCGGTCCCATCCGTGCCGTACAGGATGTGGATCTCACGCTCGAGGCGGGCGAGTCGCTGGGCATCGTGGGGGAGTCGGGGTCGGGCAAGACATCGCTTGCCGTCTCCATCATGAAGCTCCTGCCCGACAACGCCCGTATCACCGGAGGCCACATCTACCTGGACGGCAGCGACCTCGTGACGCTGTCCGAACGGCAGATGCGGTCGGTGCGGTGGCGGAAGGTGGCCATGATCTTCCAGGCCGCCATGAACTCCTGGAACCCCGTCTACACCGTCGGCGACCAGATCGCGGAGGTCATCCAGACCCACGAGCCCCACGCCAGCCGCCAGCAGGCCCGGGAGCGCATCGCCGAGCTCTTCAACCTGGTGGGGCTGGCGCCCGACCGGATGGACCATTACCCCCACGAGTACAGCGGCGGCATGAAGCAGCGGGCCGTCATCGCCATGTCGCTGGCCTGCAACCCCAGGCTCGTCATTGCCGACGAGCCGACGACGGCCCTGGACGTCATCGTCCAGGAGAAGATCCTGGAAGAGCTGGATGCCGTGCGGCGCAGGCTCGGCATGACGATGATCTACATCTCGCATGACGTGGCGGTCATTGCCGAAGTCAGCGACCGGGTGGCGGTGATGTACGCCGGGCGGCTGGTAGAGGTGGGCCGCGCTTCGGACGTCTTCAAGCGGGCGCGCCACCCGTACACCGGAGGGCTGATGGCCTCCTTCCCGACCCTGTACGGGCCCAAGCGGGAGCTGGTAACCATCCCGGGAGAGCCGCCCAACCTGCTATCACCGCCGGCGGGCTGCCCTTTCCACCCCCGCTGCCCATATGCTACAGAAGAGTGCCGGGCAAAGATGCCGCCGCTTGAAGCGGCCGGTGATGGAGCGGGCCACATCGTGGCGTGCTGGCATCCGCTTTCGGGCCAGGACGTGCGGGCGGACTTCGAGGCCAGGGCGGCCGCGGCGTCGGCTTCGCAGGCAGGGGGTGGCGCGGCATGACTGCGGTGGCAAAGACGGCGCCGGTGGCCCAGGCGGTCGGCACGCTGGTTCAGGTCGAACAGGTGCGAAAGCTCTACCCGGTGCGCGGTGGCCTGTTGCGCCGCAGCCAGCTCTTTGTGCACGCAGTGGACGGCGTGAGCTTCTCCATCCGCGAAGGCGAGGTCTTTGGCCTGGTGGGGGAGTCGGGCTGCGGCAAGACCACGACGGGCCGGCTGCTTTTGCGGGCGACCCTGCCCACGTCCGGGCGCATCCTGATGGACGGCGTGGACCTGGCCGCCCTGCAGGGCCCGGAACTTCAGCGCTTCCGGCGCAACGCCCAGATGATCTTCCAGGACCCCTACGAGTCGCTGAACCCCCGCATGACCGTGTTCGACATCATTTCCGAGCCGCTGTCGGTGCATGGCATCGGGAGCCTCGCCGAACGGGTGGAGCGGGTTGCCCAGGAACTGGAACGGGTGGGCCTGACGCCGCCGTCGACCTTCGAGTTCCGCTTCCCGCACGAACTCTCGGGCGGCCAACGCCAGCGGGTCGCCATTGCCCGGGCCCTCGTTTTGCGGCCTCGTTTCGTGGTGGCCGACGAGCCGACCTCGATGCTGGATGTCTCCATCCGGTCCGGTATCATGAAGCTGCTGCTCGAGCTGAAGGCGCAGCTCAACATGACGTACCTTTACATCACCCACGACCTGGCGGTGGCGCGGTATCTTTGTGACCGCATCGCGGTGATGTACCTGGGTAAGATCGTGGAGCTCGGCCCGGCAGAAGAGGTTATCCGCAGCCCCATTCACCCCTACACCCAGGCGCTGGTGGCGGCCAACCCGGTGCCGGATCCGGATGCCCCCAGCGAGCCGATCCGGATCAAGGGTGGCGTCAGCAAGCCCATCAACCCGCCGCAGCGCTGCCGCTTCTACGAGCGCTGCCCGATTGCTAATGCACGCTGTGCCAGGGAGGATCACCCGCCGCTGGAGGAGAAGGTTCCGGGTCACTGGGCCGCGTGCTATGAGGTCTAAGGAGGCTGTTCCGAAGGTGGCAGCATCAACGACACCAACGACAAAGGCGAGGGCCGGGCCGCAGGCCACGGGCAACGGGCCGAGCGGCAACGGGCGAAGCCCGCTCCTGGACGTGCGTAACCTCAAGACGTACTTCTACACCGAGGACGGCGTGGTGCCAGCCGTTGACGGGGTTAGCTTCGGGCTCGAACGGGGCGGCACGCTGGGAATCCTGGGGGAGTCGGGCTGCGGGAAGAGCGTCACGTCGCTTTCTATCATGCGGCTCGTCCCGCAACCGCCCGGCCGCATCGTTGACGGGCAGATCGTGTTCGAGGGCGAGGATCTGCTGCGCAAGAAAGAGGCCGAGATGCGGCGCATCCGCGGCAACGAGATCGCCATGATCTTCCAGGAGCCCATGACCTCGCTCAATCCGGTCTTCACCGTAGGCAACCAGATTATGGAGGCCATCATCCTCCACCAGAAGGTGTCCAAGGCCGAGGCTCGCCGGCGGGCCATCGAGATGCTCAAGCTCGTGGGCATCCCGTCGCCCGAGAAGCGCATTGACGACTATCCCCACCAGATGAGCGGCGGCATGCGCCAGCGTGTCATGATTGCCATGGCGCTCTCGTGCAACCCCAAGCTGCTCATCGCCGACGAGCCGACGACGGCGTTGGACGTCACGATCCAGGCCCAGATCCTCGATCTCATGCGGCGGCTCCAGCGGGAGCTCGGCACCGCCATCATGCTGATCACCCACAACATGGGTGTCATCGCCGAACTGGTCGATCACGTCGTGGTGATGTACGCCGGCAAGATCGTGGAGTCGGCCGACGTACGATCCATCTTCACGAGGCCGCGCCACCCCTACACGGTGGGGCTGCTCGAGTCGGTGCCGAAGCTCCATGAGAGCCGGGAGCGCCTTAAGGCCATCGAAGGCGTGGTACCGAGCCCGTACAACATGCCGACGGGATGCCGGTTCCACCCGCGCTGCGAACTGGCGCGAGACATCTGCAAGCGGCTGGAGCCCCCCGTGATGGAACTGAGCCCCGGTCACCGTGCGGCTTGCTGGCAGTACACTAACTTCGAACCCATTGCGGCGCCGGCGCCAGGCGAAGTGGTGAAGCTGTGGGGCTCGGCGCCGGCCGGCGGCGCCCAAGGCGCCGGCGTGAGTAAGGAGCGTGGCGGTGTTGGCAGCGGGCGCAGCTAAGAACGCGGACGCCACAGGAAACGGCTCCGGAAACGGTTCCCGCAACGGCGTACTCCTCGACGTCAAGGGGCTTGTCAAGCACTTCCCCATCAGCCGGGGCATCATCTTCTCCCGCCAGGTCGGGGCCGTCAAGGCAGTAGACGGCGTTGATTTCTTCATTCGCAGCGGCGAGACGCTGGGGCTGGTGGGGGAAAGCGGGTGCGGCAAGTCAACGCTGGGGCGGTTGGTGCTGCGACTGCTGGAGCCGACCCGGGGTGAGGTCTACTTCGGGGGGCAGAACATCTTCAAGCTGGGTCGGGAGCCCATGCGGCGGCTGCGCCGCCAGATGCAGATCATCTTCCAGGACCCTTACGCGTCGCTGAACCCTCGCATGACCGTCGGCGACATCATCGGCGAGCCGCTGGTCATCCACGGGATCGCCAGGGGGCCGGCCAAGGAGCGGCGCGTCAAGGAACTGCTGGAGATCGTGGGGCTCTCCGGGATGCACGCCCGGCGCTATCCGCACGAGTTCAGCGGCGGGCAGCGGCAGCGTATCGGGATCGCGCGGGCGCTGGCGGTCAACCCGAAGCTTATCGTGGCCGACGAGCCGGTGTCCGCGCTGGACGTTTCCATCCAGGCCCAGGTCATCAACCTGCTGCAGGACCTGCAGAAGGAGTTCGGATTGACTTACCTGTTCATTGCCCATGACCTGTCGGTGGTCAAGCACATCAGCAACCGCGTGGCCGTCATGTACCTGGGCAAGGTCGTGGAGCTTGCTGACAAGGCCATGCTCTTCAGCGACCCTCTGCACCCGTACACGCAGGCGCTGATGTCGGCCATTCCGATTCCCGACCCGACGACGAAGCGGGAGCGCATTATCCTGCAAGGAGACGTGCCAAGCCCCATCAACCCGCCGTCGGGCTGCCGGTTTCATACCCGGTGCCCGCTTGCCGAAGAGATATGTAGGGTACAGGAGCCGCCGTTCATCGATATTGGCAATCACCACTTCGTGGCCTGCCACCTGGTCAAGCCCGGCGCCATCCAGACGCGAGATCTGGCGAAGCTGGTTGCCCAGTTGAGACCGCCGGAGCGGGTGGCGTAGGCGGCGCGATTGATGGCCGTGCGCCCCCGGCGGCCGGCACCGGCGAGGCCTCAGGCAGATGAAGTGCCAGTCGTGTGGACAAGAGGCGCTCCTGGCCGAGCGCTGCCCGTACTGCGGACGGACGACCGGGGTTGAGGGCGGGGCCGGGACGGCAGCGGGCCGCCCGCAGCAGGACGGGCAAGCGTCCGGGCGGTTCGTGGGCCGCATTGGCCGCTCGCC
>JBFMCJ010000033.1 GCA_040754675.1 Bacillota bacterium | reverse complement strand
TCTATGCTGCCCGGCAAAGAACGACGGGGGGTGAAAGCGAGGGAATGCCACAGTTGCCTGATATCGCGGCGTAACGGGTGGCAGTCAAGCGGGAACCCAATTTACACCACTTGCGGGGACGCTATCCAGTTGAAGCGTCCGGTGTGGCGGAGGATGTGCCTTCACCAGTGATGGCTACAACATCCTGCTCTCCAATCCCAGCGAAGATGCCGGTCGGGAGCCCGAGGCCGTCAGGTTTTCTCTTGAACAGTGGTTGGCTGATCAAGGTACCCCGTTACAAGTGAACCGGAGACGGTGAGACTTCTCACTGATCTCGTGAGGTTCTGGACAGCAGCCTCGCGGCGAGTGCGGGCTGTCGTTTCTTCGGCGTCGTGGCCGTTAAGGTCACGCTTGTACTCGAGTGGACGGAAGTGATGGGAGGGTGGAGTATGAGCTGGATGCACAAGCTGAAGTTGTCTCGTGCCGCATTAGCCAGAAAAATAGCCGTCACCGCCGCTGGGGCCTCAGCTCTCTGTATCTCGACAGTGGCTGTGTTGGCGGCGGATATCACTGGTAGGGTTACGGACGCGGTGACGAGTGCACCGATCTCCGGTGCGGTCGTGATCCTCAGAGGGTCGGCACTTCAGGCTGTGAGCAGCGAAGACGGGCGATATGCCATCGTTAATAACGATCGACCTGACGGGCCCAACTTTGGCGTCCCCGTCGAGCCCGGGACATATACGCTGGAGGTCCGAGCAAAGGGATACCATCCTGTCCAGGTAAGGGACGTCAAAGTGACCGCCGACGAGCAGCGCCTGCGCGTTGATGTGCAGATGCGACCGGGATATCGGACCAACTTTGTCCAGGTAGGGCCGTCAGGACGGTATTTTGCTCTCGAGGATGGCACGCCCTACGTGCCTGCCGGTTTTCACCACCAGATTGTGGAGCCGGACTTCAATGCCGCCTGGGATCCTGCCGGCAAGTGGGGCAGCTGGTGGAACTACGAACCGGAGAAAGCGGAGGCATTCGCTCGTGCCCTCGCGGAGCGCGGCATAACAATGATTCGCATTTTCCTGGAGGAGGCCTACATCCTGGAGAGCAACCTCAGATGGGCTTTGTTCCAGGATCCTGTCGGGGTCTACAATCCTGATGTGGTGGCCCACTGGGATCAGCTGTTCGACTGGGCCGACAAGTACGGTTTTAAAATTCTGGTCAGCCTCTACCATACGGACCAGGCGAGGCGCAATTGGCGCTACTACCCGTATTCGAGCTGGCAGGGAGGGCCAGCCAGTGAATATCCGGACGAACGCTGGTTTACCGACCCCCGCGTCAAACAGGCGCAGAAGCGGGACTCTGAGTACGTCATCGATCGGTGGGGACAGAGGGACTCCTTTTTTGCCCTGGACCTGATGAACGAAGCGGATGCCTGGCCGGGGGCATCCGTCTACCTCGGCGAATGGATTGACGAGATGGCCGACCATGTGCGCGCCTATACCGTCCGGCGCTGGGGGAAGCCCCATCTGGTCACCGTCTCGACCGGCAACTACGAAGCCAAAGGCCACCGCGAAACGATCCTTAACAATCCACGACTGGACTTCGTCACCACCCATATGTACTGGGGGACGATCGCGAACCCCCAGGTGGAGCTCGATGGCGTAATTAAGACGGATGTCTTCATGCCGGCGCTTGAGGCCAATTTCACTGCAGAGGCGGTACTCGCGAAGCTATCGGCTCCGAAGCCATACTTCGACAGTGAGCACGGGCCGATTAAGGCGCAGTTGCCGCTGGATCAGTTTTATATCGTGGACGGTCTCCCCAGTGCGATCGTGGACGAGTTGTACTTCCACAACATCATTTGGGCCAACTTCGTGGCTGGTGCTGCCGGCGTGCCGACCCGTTGGGGCTTCCGTCCCGACACACCCCTGGGTTACAGGCTTACCGACGAGATGCTGGACGATATCGGCCGGCTGCGGAAGTTTGCGCTCCTCTTCGACCTTGCGACGTACAATCCCAGAACCGTTAGCATCACGGAGAGCGAAGCCAACCGGGATGACTTGGTTGTCATGGGAAGCTTGGGTGATCGGGAAGGGATGTTCTGGGTGCTCCAACGGCGAGAGCCGATCCCCAACGGGGAAAGCGCCCCGATAGCGGGTGCCGTCATCACGGTTCCCGTCTCTTCAGACGGTCGATACCGCGTGACTGTCTACCGCACCCGCACCGGTGAGATCGGGCCAGGAGGATTGGTCAAGGCGGAGGGAAGGAGCCTCGAGGTGCGGCTGCCTGAGTTTGAGCTGGACGTCGCCTTCAAGATCGAAAAAGTGGAGTAGGAATTCTCGACGTATACATCCGTGGCGCTGCTGGCCACACTCGTTGCTTTGCTCGTATAAGGCTCAAGCCAACCAAGGGGGTATTCCCATGCCTACACCCGGGCCAGGATGATCTGGCGAGACTGAACCTAGGCGAACGCAGCAGCGGGGTCGCACCGGGGTCAGCGGAATCTCTCGAAGCGTGTTCAGCGTACGCCGCGGCCGGGCTGCAACCGGGCTCAGTACTTCACAGCGCCAAATGTCAGGCCGCGGATCAGGTACCGCTGCATCACCAGCGAGAAGGCCACGACCGGCACCATGGTCACAAGCCCGGCGCCTGCCAGGGGGCCCCAGGCGATGCGCCAGCCCGTGATGTAGCGCCCCAGGAACAGCGGCAGCGTCTGGGCGTCGGAGGAGCTGGTCAACACCAGCGCCATGAGGAACTCTCCCCAGCTCTGGATGAACGAGAGAGACGCCACCGCCGCCAGGCCGGGCGCCGACAAGGGCAGCACCACCCGCAGGAAGACCGTCCACGGCGAAGCCCCGTCCACCCACGCTGCCTCGTCGAGCTCCCGCGGGATTTCGTTGAAGAAGCTCAGCAGGATCCAGGTCGCAAAGGGAGCGGTGAAAATCAGGTGCGCCATCATCACGGCCCAGACCGTGTTGAGCAGCTGCAGTTTGAGGAAGATTGCGTACACGGGCAGCGCCGCGGCGATCGGAGGCAGCATCCGCACCGAAATGATCCAGGAGGCCAGGCTCATGCCCCCTACTTTGAACCGGGAGAGCGCGTACGCCGCGAGGCTGCCGAGAAGCGTCGACGAGGCGGCCGTGCCAAGCGCCACCACGGCGCTGTTGCGAAGGTACGGCACGATGCCCCCGATGGCGGTGGCAAGGCTTCCGGAAAAGCCCCCCTCGGTCCCGAGGAAGTTGCCCAGGGTCAGCCGGGTTGGGAAGACGATGGGGGGCCACGTGAACCACTCGGCGCTCACCTTGAAAGCGGTGATGGCGATCCAGTAAGCCGGGAAGAGGAAAAAGACGAGGGCCAGCGCGATCGCCGCATACCGTAACGCCGTCCACACCCTGTCCACGACGCCATCCCCTCACCGGCCGGGTCAGAATCCCAGGAGCTCCCTCAGCCGCAGGCCCCGGATGAGCAGGTTGACCAGGAGCGACACCACCGCCAGCAGCAGCAGGCTCAAAGCCGACGCATACCCCACGTCCCACCCGTAGCTGAGCCCGACTTTGTAGATGTAGTAGCTGATGGAGTGGGTCGCCGAACCGGGGCCACCAAAGGTCACCATGTAGATGATGTCGAAGAGCTTTACCACGTCAATGAGCCGCAGAATGAGGACAACCCACAAGAGCGGCCGTAGCAGGGGAAGCCGCACCTGCCACAGGAGCTGCCCCGTCGAAGCCCCGTCGACCCTGGCCGCTTCGATCAGCTCGTCGGGCACCGATTGGAGCCCGGCGTACAGGACGAGGAAGACGAAAGGCGTCCACTGCCAGACGTCGGCGACGATGATCCCGACGCCCGCCCAAAACGGGTCGCCCAACCACGACACCCGAGAAACCCCGAAGAGACTCAGCACCCAGTTGACTGGCCCGTACTGATAGTTGAACAGCATCTTCCAGGCAACGCCGGCCACGACTGGCGGCACCGCCATGGGCACGAGGAGCGCGCTGCGTATCCAGCGCTCGCCCCTGGCGTCGAGAATCAGCACGGCAAGCAAAAACCCCAGCAGAAGCTCGATGGATACGGCGGCCGCGGCCAGCACGGCCGTGAAACGCCACGAGACAGCCGCCGTCCGGTCAGCGAACGCTGCTTGGTAGTTACCCAGGCCGAGGAAGCTGGGGGGCTCCCACGAAGCCAGGTCGTAGCGGAACAGCGACATGACCAGCATGTACCCGAACGGGTACAGCGTCAGCGCGGCCAGATACAGCACGAGCGGGGCCACCATCAACCACGCGGTGCGCGACTGCCGCCTGGCCAGAGTCGTGGTGACGCCCGGCCGGCGAGCCTCGGGGAGGGGCGTCGGCTGCCCCGAGCCCCTCCCGAGACCGATGGCACTGGCGGGCGGTTTACCGGCCAAGTATCTTCGTCCACTCCTGAGCCAGCTGCCGCAAGCCCTGTTCAGGAGCGACGGAGCCCAGGAGGATCTCTGTAAACGTGCCCACGGCCACGTCCTCCAACCGGGGCTCCTCGGGGATTCTCGGCCGGTGGGTCTGGGTGGCGACGATCTGGCCGAGCACCGCCATCCGCGGGTCAGCCGCCTTCACCTGCGGGTCGTTGAGCGTGCTGGTGCGGGTCGGCAAGAGCCCGAACTTGAGGAACTTGCCCTTGTCCGCCACTTTCGACGTGGCGTACTGCGCGAAGAGGAAGGCGGCGGGCTGGTTGCGGCTCGACGCGTTGACCCCCAGGCCCCAGTTGCCGCTCACCGAGTGCCCGCCGGGGATCAGGGCGACGCCGACGCGCTGGTCAGCCGGCTGCAGCGCCTCGGCCGCCTTGAAGGACGCCCACGCGGCGCCCCACTGCGGCACCATCGCCACCAAGCCGCGGGCGAAGTACTCGATGGTCTCCCCGTAGTCCGAGCCCAGCGGGTCCGGGCTGAAAGGCAGCAGCGACTTGATGGTGTTGATGGCCGCCACGCCCTCGGGCGAGTCGAACGCGGGTTTGAGGTCACCCGTGAAGTAGTCGCCGTACTCGAAGCTGATCGGCCCGAACTTCTTCATGCCTGCGTCGCTGCGCCGGTAGGGGCCGAAGAAGAGCAGGAACTCGTAAAAGGTGGTATGGGTGCGCGGGAACATCAGGGCGATGCCGTACTCGGTCGGCGACGAAGGGTTGTTGCGCCGGGTGAAGAACTCAGAGACATCCCGGGCCTTCCCCCACGTATCGGGCACCACCAGCTCGTACCCGTACTTCTGGCGGAACTGGCTCTTCAGGTTGGGGTCGTTGAAGAGATCTTTGCGGTAGTAAAGAAACATCGTGTTGAGGTAGAACGGGAACCCGATGTTCTTGCCCTCCCACAATCCGGCCGTCCTCCACGCCACCGGGTCGAAGTCCGACGGGTCGTGCCCGGGCAGGATCAGGTCAGGGTTCTGCCGTCCGAACTGCTCGAGGTCGAGCATGCCTCGCGCAACGGAGCCCGCCGTCATCACGTCCCACGTGGCAACGTCGAACGCCCCGGTGCCTGCCGACACGTCCTGGAGGATGCGGGCGTACAGGATTTCCCAGGAAAGCGGTGTCACCTGCACGCGCACCGATGGGTAGTCCCGCATGAAGGCCTGGGCCAGATCATGCATGGCATCAGCACCTTCGGGTACGACCCACACGTTGATGGTCCCCGCCACCCGGGACGGAGCACCCGCCAGGGCCACTCCTGCCGCCGCGCACAACGCCAGCGCCACCACTGCCAGCGCCACGCCCCGCACGTAACGCACTCGATAAGCCGGCACGATCCCCACCCCTCTCCCCAGGGTCTCAGGAACGTTACCGCTTTCGCACGGTTCTGGTGTACGACGTCCCCCACAGGGTTCCTGCCGGGAAGGGACGGGTCCGGCGCACGGTCAGCAGGCCAGCATCCCCGCCTCGGTGGCAAGCGACAGGACGGTATACCGCGGCCTCAGCTCGCGGGCGGCGACAAGGCAGGCTTCGACCGGCTGCGCCACTTCGGGAAGGGCTACTACGGAGGCAGGAGCGCCGGCCTGCGCCAGGTGCTCGGCAACGTTCTCGGGCTCGGGCAGGTATGGCCCTACGGTGCGCACGATCGTCTCCCACCGGCTGCGGATGAAGTGCCGGCGCCGCGACAGTTCCGCTCGGCTGCGCCCGAACAGCCGCCAGGGCCCGTCCGGCCACGTCCGCTGCTCCGCCACAAGCCGGTCGGCCAGCCGCCCGAAGCGCCGGCGCACGGCTCCTTCGTGCTCCTGCGGGCTTGGCGAGACGGGCCCGGGCCAGGCGCCGGGGTCGCTGGCCAGCAGGCGGTGATACAGCCGCAAGACCTCTACGCTCGCAACCCCCACCCGCTCGCCGTGTAGGGACGGTTCGACCGCTCCTTCGGCCAGAGCTCGCATCTCCCAGTAGTGGGCGAGGTGGTGCTCAGCCCCGGAGGCCGGCCGGGAGCTCCCCACCATGAGCATGGCCACGCCTACCTTCAACAGCCCATCCATGAGCCGCTGCACCCGGCCCGGCTCGTGCCAGGCGGGGCAAGGCGAGTCGTTTTGGGCCGCAGTGCTCGGAGAGCCATCACGCCGCTCACGAATGAGCGCGGCAGCCTCTTCGGTCAACTTGGTGGCCAGGCTGCAGCGGTACTCGCCGTTGAGCACGGCCGCAAGGGCCCAGTCGGCCAGCGCCGTCCACTTGCCGGCGAGCTCCGCCCAACCCGACGCGATGAGCCGCCGAGGGGCTGCCGCGTACACCTCCGGGTCAGCGAACACGGCGACGGGCGGCACGGCAGGATACGAGGCGCGAACACCGCCCGCCACCATCGCGGCGACCGACGACGTAAACCCGTCGACGCTTGGGGCGGTCGGCACCGCGATGAACGGCCGGCCCAGGCGAGAAGCGAAAAAGCGGGCGAGGTCCGTGATGGTGCCCGCACCCGCCGCCACGATGAAACTGGCGTTGGAGCGCAGGTCGAAGGCGAGACGCCCGAGGGCCTTCTCATCCGGATGGACCGCAGGCACTGCCGGCAGGACGGAGGAGGCGACCCGGACGCCGGCCCTGACGAGCAACTGGCGGAGCCGGCTCCCGGCGGCCGCGTCGGTGTTTTCGTCGGCGATGACCCACACCTGCCGTACGCCCCGGCGCTCCAGGAAGCCCGCCACCTGTTCGAGGGCTCCGGCCCGGTTGACGAGCGCCTCGATGGGCACGACATGGCGCCGGCCGCACGGGCACTCGAGCTCGATGGGCCCGCTCCCTTCCCCGGAGAGAAGCCGGGCCAGGCTGCTCGTCAACTCGGGGTCGTCCTTGCGCATCTCGCCGTCGTCACGCCCCATGTGCCGGACCCCCCTAGTGCTGGCCCGGCGCCGCTTCGGGGCCGTTCAGCTGGCCGTACTTGTGGCGATAGGCGGCGTGGGCCCGCGCCACTTCCTCGGGTGGAAGGGGCCGTGGATTACCCCTTACCATGGCCAGGTGCACCGTCATGGCCACGTCCTCCACCATTACCGCCGCCTTCAGCGCCGCCCAGGGGTCGGGCCCGATGGTGAAGACGCCGTGGTGTGCCAGGAGCACCGCCGGCGAGCGGCCGATGTGCTCTACGACCACCTTCCCGATCGCCTCGCCGCCGACGGGAGCGTACGGGGCGCACGGCACCGGCCCCCCGAACTCGTCGGCAATGGCCGTGAGCACCGCCGGGATCGGCTGCCCGAGCGCTGCGAAGCTCGTGGCGTAGGGGGAGTGGGTGTGCACGACGCCCCCCACGTCGGGACGGGAGCGGTAGATGTAAAGGTGGGCGGTCGTGTCGACCGATGGCCGCATGCTCCCCTCGACAACTCGGCCGTCGAGGTCCACCACCACCAGATCCTCGGGCCGCAGGCGTTCGTAGCGCACGCCGCTGGGCTTGATCACGACGAGCCCCGTCGTGAAGTCCCTCCCCGAGGCGTTGCCGCTGGTCATGGTCACCAAGCGCTGGCGGGGGAGTTCCAGGTTGACCTCCCACACGACCTGACGCAGCTCTTCGAGCATCCAAGCCCTCCTCTTCTTCGTATGCGACGCAGGCTGCCTTGGTCCGCCAACGTTATCGTCAATTCGCTGCAATCCGCCGGCTGTCCTGTTCGACGGGGAGTACGCCCGGGGTGGAGCACGTGCGTGGATGAAAGCCCGCCTGTTCTGTCGGGACCGAACCGGCTCCGGCAGGAATCGGACGCCGAGCCCGGTAACGTTTCTGATGGGGAGGGCGATCTTGTGGAGTCAGGCAACGGTCACGGCCAACGCCCGGTTACGCTGCGGGACATCGCTCGGGAGGCCGGCGTCTCCATCAACACGGTCTCCCGGGCGCTCAACGGAAAGCCGGACGTAAGCGACGCCACCCGGGCCCTGGTCCAGTCGGTCGCCGCCCGGCTCGACTACCGACCCAACCAGCTGGCGCGGGGGTTGCGCCAGCAGCGGACCGCCACCATCGGGGTCGTGGTGGCCGACCTGGCCAACCCCTTCTTCGCCGAGGTGGTGGAAGGGATCGAGCGGACCGCCTCCCAGGAGGGCTACAGCATCATTCTGGCCAACACCGAGGAGAAGCAGGATCGGGAGCAGCAGGCGGTGCGCACGCTGGTCGAGCGCCAGGTCGACGGGATTCTCATCGCGCCGACCCAGAGTTCGGACGACGCCATCCGCTACCTCATGCAGCGGCACGTTCCCTTCGTGCTGCTTGCCCGCTTCTTCGAAGGTCTCGACGTGCCGGCCGTGGTCAACGACGACCGGGAGGGAGCCCGGCTGGCCGTCCGCCATCTCGTGCAGCGCGGACACCGGGACATCCTCTACCTCAACGGCCCTCCGTACAACTCCAGCGCCCGGCTGCGCCTCGCCGGATATCGCGACGCCCTCGAGGAGGCGGAGATCCCGTTCCGGCCCTCGCTGGTGATCTCCACGGATGCCCGGTCGACGGGCGGGTATGCGGCCATCCAGCAGGCGCTGGCCGGAGGGCTGCGCTTCACGGCCGTCTTTTGCTTCAGCGACTACGTCAGTTTCGGAGCCATCCGGGCCCTGCGCCAGGCGCGGCTTTCCATCCCCAAAGACGTGGCGGTGATGGGCTATGACGACATCGACCTGTCGGCCATCGTGGAGCCGGCCCTGTCGACGGTCCACATTGCCAAGACGCGCCTCGGGCAGGTTGCGGCCCGGATGTTGATGGGGATGATGGGCGGATCCGCCGCCCCTGCGGAGAGGGTGGGCGTGGCGGTTCTTTCGCCCCAGGTGGTCATACGGGAATCGGCGTAGAGCGGGCCTCGCGAGGGGGCCGTGCCCGGCAGGGAGGTTGTACGCATGGCACGATCGGCGCAGGCACGTTACACCATCGGGATCGACTTCGGGACGTTGTCAGGCAGGGCTGTGCTGGTAGATGTCGAAACGGGGGAGGAGGCCGCCACTGCCGTCTACGAGTACGCCAACGGGGTCATCGACCAGGCGTTGCCGGGCAGTTCGCGCACCCTGCCCCCGGACTTTGCCTTACAGGATCCGGCCGACTACATCCGGACTGTGGAGAAGACCATCCCGGAGCTCCTGCGCCTGGCCGGCGTCGCCCCTGGCCAGGTCATCGGGATCGGCACCGACTTTACTTCGTGCACGATGCTGCCGGTGAAAGCCGACGGCACCCCGCTGTGCTTGCTCCCGGAGTTTCGCGACCAACCCCACGCCTGGGTGAAACTCTGGAAGCACCACGCGGCCCAGGACCACGCCAACCGCCTCAACCACATCGCCCGCCAGCGCGGGGAGGCCTTCCTGCCCCGGTACGGCGGGAAGATCTCGTCGGAATGGTTCTTCCCGAAGGTATGGCAGATCCTGGAGGAGGCACCCCACGTCTACGAAGCTGCCGACCGGCTGATCGAGGCGGCGGACTGGATCATCTGGTACCTCACGGGACAGGAGACCCGCAACTCGACGACGGCAGGCTACAAGGCCATCTGGCACAAGCGCGAGGGCTTCCCCTCCCGGGATTTCTTCGCCGCCCTCGACCCGCGGCTGGCGGATGTGGTCGACCGGAAGATGTCGAGGCGCATCCTGCCGCAGGGATCCCTGGCGGGCACCCTGCGCGCCGACCTGGCTCAACGTCTCGGGCTTTTGCCCGGCACCCCGGTCGCGGTGGGCAACGTGGATGCGCACGTGGCCGTGCCGGCGGCCACGGTGGTCAGCCCCCACAAGATGGTCATGGTGATGGGGACCTCCATCTGCCACATGGTGCTCGGCACGGAGGAGCACATGGTCGAGGGCATGTGCGGCGTCGTCGAAGACGGCATCGTGCCGGGCTTCTTCGGGTACGAGGCGGGCCAGAGCGCGGTGGGCGACATCTTCGCCTGGTTCGTCGAACACGGGGTGCCTCCGGACTACCACGACGAGGCGCGCCGGCGCGACGTGGGCCTGCACGAGCTGCTGGAAGCGAAGGCCGCACCCCTTCGGCCGGGGGAGAGCGGGCTGCTCGCCCTCGACTGGTGGAACGGCAACCGGTCGGTGCTGGTGGACGTCGACCTGACCGGGCTCATGGTCGGCATGAACCTGGCGACCCGGGCGGAGGAGATCTACCGCGCGCTTATCGAAGCGACGGCCTTCGGGACGCGGGTGATCATGGACGCGTTCGAAAGCCAGGGGGTCCCGATCGAGGAGGTCTTCGCCTGCGGCGGGCTGCCCGAGCGAAACCGGCTGCTCATGCAGATTTACGCGGACGTGACGGGACGGGAGTTTCGGGTTGCGCGCTCGGCCAACACATCCGCTCTCGGCTCCGCGATGTTCGCGGCGGTGGCCGCCGGAAAGGCCCGGGGCGGGTACGACGACATCGTGGAAGCCGCCGCCCGCATGGCAGGAGTGAAGGACGAGGTGTACCGGCCGGATCGGGCGGCCCACGAGGTGTACGGGCAGCTGTACCAGGAGTACCGGGCGCTGCACGACTACTTCGGCCGAGGACAAAACGACGTGATGAAGCGCTTGAAGGCGATTCGGGCACGCTGCCGCAGTGCGGCCGGCGAAGCTCGTTGAGCGCGGCTCAAGGCGTGCGGAAAGGGGACGGAGGACGTGGCGAACACCAAGGCAACGCTGGGTGTGATCGTCGGTAACCGCGGCTTTTTCCCGGGTCATCTGTGCGAGGCGGGCAGGGAGCAGGTCCTGCAGGCTCTGCAAGCGGAAGGGATCGAACCTGTCATCCTTCCGGCCCAGGCGACGCGCTACGGGGCTGTCGAGAGCTTCTCGGAGGCGCGCCAGTACGCCGAATTCTTCCGCTCCAACGCGGACCGGATCGACGGGATCCTGGTTACCCTTCCCAATTTCGGCGACGAACGGGCCGTGGCCGACACGCTGCGCCTGGCGGGCCTGCGCGTTCCGGTGCTGGTGCACGCCTTCCCCGACGAGGTCGGCAGGATGAGCGCCCAGTTCCGCCGGGACGCCTTCTGCGGCAAGATGTCGGTCTGCAACAACTTGCGGCAATACGGGATCCCCTTCTCCCTGACTACCCGGCACACGGTGGCCCCTGACCACCCCTCCTTCCGGGAGGATCTGCGCTGGTTTGCTTCGGTGGCGCGCATCGTCAAGGGTCTGCAGGGTGCGCGGCTCGGCGCCATCGGTGCCCGGCCGGCTGCGTTCAACACGGTGCGCTACAGCGAAAAGCTCCTGGAGCGGTACGGCATCACGGTCGTGACGGTTGACCTGTCCGACATTCTGGGCCGGGTCGAACGCCTCAAGCCGGGCGACCCCGCCGTCGAGGAGAAGCTGGCGGCCATCCGGGAGTACGTGCCGGCCCGGGGCGTCCCGCAGGCCTCGCTTGAGAAGATGGCGAGGTTCGGCGCGGTGGTCGACCGATGGGTGAAGGAAAACCACCTCGCGGCGACCGCCGTGCAGTGCTGGACGGCGCTTGAGGAGTTCTTCGGCATCGTGCCCTGCACCCTCATGAGCATGATGTCCAACGCGCTGCTGCCGAGCGCCTGCGAAACCGACGTGACCGGAGCGCTCGCCATGTACGTGCTGCAGCTGGCATCCGCGCGGCCGAGCGCCATCGTCGACTGGAACAACAACTACGGGGACGATCCCGACCGGGGCGTCATCTTCCACTGCAGCAACCTTCCCAAGGAGATCTTCGAGGAACCCACCATGCACTACCAGGAGATCATCGCCGGCACGGTGGGCGCCGAGAACTCCTACGGCACCATCTATGGCCGCATCAAGCCGGGGCCGTTTACGTTCCTGCGCATCTCGACGGACGACGGAGCCGGCGCCATCCGGGCGTACGTGGGCCAGGGCGAACTCACCCGGGATCCCCTCTCGACCTTCGGGGGCTACGGCGTCGTGAGGGTGCCCAACTTCCAGAAGCTGCTCCGGCACATCTGCGAGAACGGCTTCGAGCACCACGTCAGCATCAACATGAGCGAGACGGCCTCGGCCGTCGAGGAGGCCCTGGGCAAGTACCTGGGGTGGGAAGTGTACCGGCACCAGGGGTGAGCGGCGCAGCGGTCCCTCGGTCGCAACAGCAAGTTACCCGAGGGGCCAGACACAAAGGCTCGCAGGGTGGGGACTACGGGAGTAAGCCGGAAGGCCCGTTCTCCTGGAGGGCCTTCGAGGGGTACGTGTTTGACCTCGACGGGACGGTGTACCGGGGGGAGGGGCTGATCCCCGGGGCGGACAGGGTCATCGCCACTCTGCGCCGGTCGGGCCGGCGGGTCGTCTTCCTCTCCAACAAACCGCTCCACGCCCGTGGCACCTACGCTGCCAAGCTCACCCGCCTCGGCATTCCCACGGCTTCCGAGGACGTGATCACGTCCAGCATGGTTCTGGCCCGGGAACTGGCGGCTCGCCATCCCGGTGCGCACGTCTACGTGCTGGGGGAGCCCCCGCTGGTGGCCGAACTGCGCCGCGCCGGCCTGGCCGTGGTGGACGATCCCGAGGCGTCCGGCTTGCGAGTCGACGTCGTTGTCGCCTCCTTTGACCGGACCCTGACATGGGAGAAGCTCAAGCGTGCCCATCTGGCCTTGCGGCAGGGCGCCCGGTTGGTCGCCACCAACCCCGACCGCACCTGCCCCGTTGAGGAAGGAGACGTGCCCGACGCCGGTGCGGTCATCGCGGCCCTGCAAGCCTCGTCGGGCAAGACGCCCGAGTGGGTGGCCGGCAAGCCGTCGCCCCTCATGATTCAGGCGGCGCTTGCCAGGTTGGGCGTGCCACCCGAACGGGCCGTCCTGGTCGGCGACCGCCTGGAGACCGACATCGTCATGGCTCGCCAGGCAGGCATCGCGTCGGTGCTGGTCCTGACGGGCGTGACCGACCGGAAATCGGGGGAGCAGGCACCCGGCGGGGCGCGTCCCGACTACGTGGTGAGCAGCATCGCGCAACTCATCGCCCCGGGCGATGACGGACTTCAAGGCCTGTAAGCCCAGAGGCGGTGATGGTCTTCCCCTTGAGCCACCGTCCCACGATCTCCTCGGAGGCGCCCTGGCCGTATAAGTTGGCGGTATCGAGGAAGTTGCCGCCCGCCTCCGCGAACCGGTCCAGCATCCGGCGGCTCTCCTCTTCCGGCGCCTCCCTGCCGAAGGTCATGGTGCCCAGGCACAGCTCACTCACCTTCAGGCCCGATCTGCCCAAATACCGATACTCCATCGGCGGTCCAATGCCCTTCCCGCCCGAGCTCTCGCTCTATCCCTTGAGGCCCGTCAGGGTGATGCCTTCGATGAAGGTCTTCTGGGTCATGAAGAAGAGGGCGAGAGTCGGTAGCACCACCAGCGTCGAAGCCGCCATGAGGAGGTCCCACTGCACGTAGTTGGTCCCCCGGTACATCTGCAGCCCGACGGCCAGCGTGAACTTCCGCCCGTCCTGCAGGTAGATGAGAGGGCCCAGGAAGTCGTTCCACGCATTGAGGAACTGGAACAGCGCCACCACCGCGAGCACGGGCCTCGACAGCGGCAGCAGCACGCGGCAGAGGATCTGCAGTTCCGAGGCGCCGTCGATGCGGGCAGCGTCGGAGAGCTCCTCGGGGATGGTCATGAAGAACTGCCGGAGCAGGAAGATGAAAAAGGCGTTGCCAAGGAAAGCGGGCACCACCAGCGGGAGAAGGGTGTTGATCCAGCCCAGGCGCGCGAACGTGACGTACAGCGGCACCATGGTGACCGGGAAAGGCACCAGCATGGTGGCCAGGATGAGGATCAGGAGCGCCTCCCGCTCTCTCCAGCGAATCTTGGCGAGGCTGTAGGCAACCAGGGGACAGCTCACCAGCACTCCGAGAGCGCTTGCGCACCCGTAAACCAGGGTGTTGAGGAAGTATCGGAAGAACGGCACAGCCTCCACTGCCTTGACGTAATTGTCCCATCTAGGCTCTGGCGGCCACCAGACGGGCGGGTAGGCCAGCACCAGCTCCGTCGGCTTGAGCGACGTGGTGACCATCCAGAGAAACGGCAGAAGGAAGCCCAGGCTGACCAGGATCAGGGCCAACCGCACGCCAAGGGCCGTTCCCCACCGGACGCGCCGCCTGGTCGCGGCCGCCGCGGAGCGGGTACCTAGCCGGGGCGCGCCCGTGAGGTTGAACCCGGGCTGCTCTCCAGCCGCCATCTCCCTCACCTCTGTTCTCCCTGGTAGTAGACCCAGCGGGCCGAACTGCGCAGGATGGCCAGGGCCGTGACCAGCGAGACGAGGAAGAGCACCCACGCCATGGCCGACGCGTAGCCCATCCGGCCATATTGAAAGGCATTGCGGTAGAGGTACAGGACGTAGAAGAGCGTCGAGTTGGCAGGCCCTCCGCTGGTCATGATGTACGCCGGGGTGAACACCTGGAATCCCTGGAACACCGCCATGATGACGTGAAACAGCACGACGGGACTGATCATGGGCAGGGTGATCCGGCTGAACCGCTGCCACGGCGTCGCCCCATCCAGTTCGGCGGCTTCGTACAGGTCACGCGGAACGTCTTGAAGCGCCGCCAGGAAGATGATGGCCGACCCTCCTGCCCCCCACTGGGCCATCATCACGATGGACGGCTTGGACCACTGCGGGTCCGCTATCCACCCGGGGCCGAAGATGCCCAGCCTGTCCAGGAGCAGATTGAGCAGCCCAAACTGCGGGTTGAGTACCCACAGCCAGATGAAGGAAGCGGCGAACGCAGGAATGATATACGGCAAGTAGACGGCGGTGCGGTAGAAGGAGATCTCCCGTAGCCTCGCGTTGAGGAGCAACGCCAGGCCCAACCCGATGACGAAGCCGATGGGGACTGCCAGGGAGAGGTAGTACATGGTGTTGTAAAAGGAAAGCCAGAAGACCTCGTCCTGCTTCAGCATGTGGACGTAGTTGGAGAGGCCCACCCACCGCGCTTTCCCGAGGCCGGTGAACTCTGTGAAGCTGTAGTACACCGCGGAGCCGACCGGGTAGAGGGTGAACAGCAAGAACCCCAGGATCCATGGACTCGCAAACGCCAACCCCTTGAGGCGCGCTTGAGTCATCCGACCCTCACCCCGCAGTCAGGGGAACACCGTTCGGCCCTGACCGGCTTAAAGGGCAGGGGCCGCCGCCCCAACAGCTCGGCGGCCCCCGCCGCCTCGACGGGAACCGGTACCCTACTTGAAGAACTTGTCCAGCTCTGGCTGCACGCGCTTGATCACGTCGTCAAGCGCCTGCTGGGGAGTCTTCTGGCCGTTGATGACGTAGTCGCGTGCTGCGGTCAGCTCATCCCACAAAAGCGCTCCCACCGGGAGCGGCGGGCGCGACTTGGCCGTCGGGAGCAGCGCGACGAAGAAGGCGTGGTCCTTGTCGGCCCGCAGTTCGGGCATGTTCTGCAGCGCGAGGTGAGTCGGCATGTGGGCGGTCTCGATGCTGTAGATCCGCTGCCCCTCGGGCCCGGCCATGAAACGCGCGAACGCATAGCCGCCACGCGGGTTGCGAGCGCCCTTGGGCACCACGAGGCTCCAGCCGCCCGCCCACGTCACCGGCGCCACGCCCGGCTTGGTCGGTATGCGCCCGATGCCGTAGCTGACGCCAGGCCCGAACGTCCGCATCATGGCGATTCGCCAGTCGCCGTCCACCGCCATCGAGAGCTGGCCTGCGATGAACGGATCCTGGGCCTCCTGCCCGAACGCGGACGAGAAGCTCTGCAGCGCCTGGATGCCGTACTTGTCGGCGTAGCTCTTCTGCCAGGCGAAGGACTCCACGATGCGCGGCTCGTTGACCGTCAGCCTGCGCCCCTCCGCATCGTAGAACTCACCGCCGAAGGCCCAACCCCACGTGTAGTGCCAACCCTGGAACGCCCACGGCAGCAGGCCGAGCCGGACGATACGGGCGCCTCGCCGCTGCGTCAGCTTGTCGACAGCCTGATCCAGCGCCGGGATGGTGTCAGGAGGCCGTTCGGGGTCGAGGCCGGCCTGGATGAAGTGATCCTTCCGGTACCACAGTGCGCGGGCATCGGTGTCGAAGGGCAGTCCCCAGACCCGGCCCTCGTGGACGACCTCTGCCCAAGCGTAGGGAAGGTAGTCGGCCTCGGCGTTCCAGCCTTCTTGCTGGATGAACGGCGTGAGATCGGTAAGCACTCCGGCTGCCGCCCGCTGCGCCACTGTGAAGCGGTCCAGCATGTAGACGTCCGGCCCGGTTCCCCCGGCGACCGCCGTCATGAGCCTTGCGATGTCGGTTTCTGCGCCGGGCACCACCTGGATTTCGACCTCGTACACGTCCTGGCTCTCGTTGAACGCCTTGACGAGCTTCTCATTGGCCGCACGCTCGATGGCCCCCGTGTGGCTCGTCCAGAAGACCACCTTCGAGCGCTCGGCCACCACACCCGACGCCACGGCCAACACTACCAGTGCTGCGACGGCCACCGCTATGC
>JBFMCJ010000032.1 GCA_040754675.1 Bacillota bacterium | reverse complement strand
CTCTATGCTGCCCGGCAAAGAACGACGGGGGGTGAAAGCGAGGGAATGCCACAGTTGCCTGATATCGCGGCGTAACGGGTGGCAGTCAAGCGGGAACCCAATTTACACCACTTGCGGGGACGCTATCGAAATCCCCCGCCTCGCGTTCCATGCGCCGGACCAGCAAGATGACGTCGCCCACCGCCGGCAGGATGAAGTCGGGCGCCTCTTCCAGATCCTCAGGCTGCGAGAGGCCGGCCTCCGGGGCAATCACCACGGCGCTCATGGCGTGCTCGTTGGCAAAACGCGCGGAGCTTTCAGGCCGGCTCCCCACCACGAGCACCGTCCCTTCCCCGGCCCGTGCACCGATCAGTTCGAGAGGAACGGCATGCAGGCTGGGAGCCCGCCGGACGGCCGGTAAGGCGCCAACGTCCAGGGGAAGCCCGGGGTCGCCCACCACCCACACTTCGTGGTGGCGGGCAGCGTCCCGGACTGCGTCGGCCAACTCGTCGTGGCTGGCCGCGGGAGATGACGGGTTCAGCAGTTCATCGGCGGCAAAGATAATGGCGCGGACCAAAGCCACGAAACGTCGCCTCTTCTCCGGGTTGCCTCCGCTCGGTTCCTCTCGCTTGCCCGGCTGACCCAGGAAGCGAAGGCGAGACGGTGAACCTGATCCTATAATACCGGTATAAACGCCCTGTACGGGGCGGAATGAGGTGAACCGTGCCACAGGCCAGGGGGGTGGACCTGTCCGACAAGGTCTGGCTGCCCTGGGTTCAGGAGGGGCCGTACCTGGCCCGCCGCCAGCACCTGGTCGCAAAGGACGAGGACCAGGTCAGCCTTTCGCCGGTTCCGGTGGGCCAGCAACTCAGGGGACTTGCCAAGCTCACCCTGGACGAACTCCGGCGCCTGCTTCCTCCGGCCGCTCACGCCGCAGCCCAGCGGCTGGCACGGCAGCTCGTGGAGGGAAGGCCGCTTCGCCTCATCCTGCGGGACGAACGGCGAGCCGGGCGGCGGGAGCAGGATGTGCTCGACGCTCTCATGGCCCTCTGCCGGGCGGGGCTGGTGCAGGTCTACTGCCGCAACCGGCGCCGGGCGGCTCCCGAGTGGGAGGTGCGCCACGCGGAGTTGAGCAACTGGGGCAAGGCCGCCCTCATCTCGGTCGAGGCGGTCACGCTGCCGGGCACGCCCCGCCCCGTGCCGCCCGGGCATCACGCGCAGCCTCCTGGCCGCAACGGCCGGCCGAGGCCGCGTGCGGTTGCCCCCGCCTCTGCGAACGACGCCCACCCCTCCTAGCGCCGCCCTTACTGCACCAAAAGCTTCCGGGCGGCAATGGCTCGCACCATCTCCTCCTCCACACCCCGGTGCCCGTCGCGGGCCGCCTCTTCCAGAGCCTCCACCGGTACGAGGCGCTCCTGTTCCGCGATGAGGGCCACGGCCGCCAGCCCCGTCGATCGCTTGCCCAGCCGCTCGGTGCTGAGGACGTGCACACGAGCCTTTGTGCCGGCCGAAAACTGGGGCACAAGCGAGCGCTCCACGTAGAGCCGGCCCTCCGGTCCCATTCCGCAGGCCAGGCGCCTCGCCCTCGGGACGCCTTCCCGGGCCAGCACCACCAGGACGTCCGGCGCGGGGATGCCGGTGTACCCGATGGGCTGTGGGCTTACGATGACCTCGCTGATGGAGTGGCCGGTCATCACGGTGACCGGGTAGTCGTCGCGCTGGGTGGCGTACAGGCCCGACATCACGGCGGCCCGTCCCAGCACCGACGCGGCGCTCCGCACCTTCTGGCCGGCGGCACCGGCCAGGATGATGGACCTCGGCCCCGCAAGCGCGCTCTTGTAACGCGGCTCGATCGCCCGGATGGGCGCGCCGCCCGGGCTTGGAGCCTGATCTCGCAGGGCGCGGGTATACTCCGTGCGGGTTCGGCGAGCCACGGCGCCGGCCGGTAGCCCCGTTTGCTTCAGGGCCTGTTCGAGGGCCTGGCGGCTGAAGCGGTTATTGGGTACGAAGTAGGCCGTGCACAGTTCCCAGATGTCCACCAGCGCAAAACCGTCGGTCGTGATGGCCTCGTAAATCAGATCTGAGAGGGCCGGGTCGAACGCCGAGGTGCGGGCAGCGAAGGCCGCCCCGTTGACGGCGACCGTTGCACAGACGTCCATCGGGAACTCCGGGTTACCCGCTGGGGTGCTGCTGGTGACGCTGCCGGGCGGGGTGAGGGGTGACTGCTGGCCGCCGGTCATCCCGAAGTTGAAGTTGTTGAACACCAGGACGGCGATGCCGACGTTGCGCCGGGCGGCGTGCACGAGGTGGTTGGCGCCGATGCCGCAGCCGCCGTCTCCCATGAGCACGATGACGGTGAGGTCCGGGTCGGCCAGCTTGATGCCGGTGGCGTACGTCACGGATCGCCCGTGCAGCCCGTGAAGGCCGTTGGTCAGGAAGTACTGGTCCGACAGCCCGACGCAGCCGATGTCCGTAACGATGACCACCCGGCGAGGGTCGCGACGGGTGCGCACCAGCGCCGCGTTCAGCGCGTCCAGGATGCGCCCGTGGCCGCAGCCGGGGCAGAAGGGATAGGGCAGGCGCCGTTCGTCGATGTACGTGCCCGGGGCCTCGACGCCCGGTCCGGATGCCGGCTTCATCTCCGAAAAGACGCCTCCTAAGCTTGCTGTAAGATGGCCTGAAGGATCGCGCCGGGGGTGATGAGTTCGCCGTCAACGCGGTGCACGCCCGTGACGCGCTGCCCGGCTTCGACGACCCGCTCGACCTCCAGGCGGAGCTGGCCGAAGTTGAGTTCCGCAACCACGAGGTGCAGCACGCCGGCGAGAGCCCTGGTGATGGCGGCCTTCGGGAAGGGCCAGACGGAGTGCACGACGGCAAGCGACACCGCCCGCCCGAGCCGCCGGGCCTCTCGGACGGCGTCAGCGGCCGAGCGGGCGCTCACCCCGTAGCTGACGACCAGCGTGTCGGCCCCTTCTTGCAGGTCGAGCGCGACGTCTTCCACATCCGGGGCCGCTGCCTCGATCTTCGCCACCAGGTGGCGGTTGAGGCGTTCCACCTTGGCCGGGTCCTTGGTGAGGTAACCTCCCTCGTCGTGGGTGGAGGTGTTCACCCGGACCACGTGAGGCCCGCCGAAGGGAGAGAAGGCCGGCACATCCTCGGGCCGGTCGAACCCGTACGAGAGGTACGGTCCCTCGGGCGGTGCCGTGCGGCGGGGCGTCACCGGGCCGGCGGACTTGAGCCGCTCCGGATCCACCGTCTCCGCCGTCATCACCACTTCCTTGTCCGCCAGCAGAAAGACCGGGGCTCGCAGCCGTTCCGCCAGCTCAAAGGCTTTCACGGTCAGCCGGTAGCACTGTTCGGCGTTTTCGGGGGCCAGCGCCACGACGGGGAAGCCGCCCGAGGTGCCCCAGCGTACGAACTGAAGGTCGCCCTGGGCCGGGGTGGTCGCGCCGCCGGTGGCGGGGCCCATCCGCTGAACGTCCACGATCACCAGGGGCACCTCGGCCATGATGGCGAAGCCGATGTTTTCGCTGTAAAGGCTCATCCCCGGCCCGCTGGTGGCGGTCATGGCGCGCCGGTTCGTCATGGCGGCGCCGATGCAAAAACCGATGGCCGCGATCTCGTCCTCGGCCTGGATGGCAATCCCGCCCCGGGGCGGCAGCGCCCGAACCATGCCGAGGAGGATGGGGGTGGCGGGGGTGATCGGATAGCCTGCATAGAAGTCGCAACCGCTGTCCACGGCGCCCTGGACGATGGCCTGCGCGCCCGTGATGAAAGCCCGGCTCATTCTCGCTTTCTCTGCCTTTCCCGCAACACAAGATACGCCACCGGGAGGCCTTTCCTCTGCTCCCTGCGTGGGAGGAGTCGCCTTCGTGCAGATCGAAATGCTTCGCAGGTTGGCCGTGTGAGGGAGGTTTTTTTCGAAAGCGGCTTCACTCCATGGCGAGAGACGGGAGGGAGAACAGGAAGACGTGATCATGAAAGCAGCAAGGTTTTTCGGACCGGTCGGGCTTGTGGCGTTACTGGTCTTGGCGTTGGCCGGCGGCGTGCAGGCTGCACAGTTTGTAACGATTGCTACGGGCGGGACGGCGGGCGTTTATTACCCGCTGGGCGGTGCCCTGGCGGAGATCTTCAACCAGAGCGTGCCCGGGGTCAACGCCTCGGTGCAGGCCACGGGGGCCTCGGTGGCCAACGTGAACTTCCTGGCTCAGGGCCAGGTGGAGCTCGCCTTCATTCAAAACGACATCGCCTATTACGCCGCCAACGGGATTGAGATGTTCGACGGGCGCAAGGTGGAGAGGCTGCGGGGCGTTGCCACGCTGTATCCCGAGGTCGTCCAGCTTGTGGCTCTCAAGCAGGCCAACATCCGCTCGGTGGCCGACTTGAAGGGCAAGCGGGTGGCGGTGGGTGACATCGGGAGCGGCACGGAGCTCAACGCCCGGCAGATCCTCGCGGCCGCTGGCCTGACGTACAAGGATCTTCAGGCCCGGTACCTTTCCTTCGCCGAGGCGTCCGCCAATTTGCGTGACGGGCACATCGACGCGGCGTTCGTGACCGCGGGGATTCCCACCGCGGCCATCCAGGACATCGCCGTCCAGAAGGACGTCGTGATCGTTCCCATCACGGGAGAGATATCGGCCCAGTTGGAGGCTCGCTACCCCTTCTACACCCAGGTCGTGGTGCCGGCTGGCACGTACCGCGGCCATGCGCAGGACGTCACGACCGTGGCCGTCAAGGCCATGCTGGTGGCCCGGGCGGACCTGCCGGAGGACCTGGTCTACAACCTCACCCGGGCGCTCTTCGCCAACTTGCCGCGGCTGGCGCAGGCCCACGCTAGGGGCAAGGACATAGGCGAGAAGACCGCGAAAGACGGCATGTCCATCCCGCTTCACCCGGGGGCGGAACGATTCTATCAGGAGCTGGGCAGGTAACCGTCAAAAGCCGCAAAGAGGCCGGGTGAGCAGGGCCGGGGCGGCTCCTGGCACGTCAGGCATGCGCCCCGGCCCTTTCAGGTTACTCGCTCGGGCCGCGATGGCCGTGGTCGCGGCGCTCGCCGCCTCGGGGACCGCGGTTGGGCCGGCGGCGGGCCAGGCGCTGCCGGAGGGGGAGGGGACGGCGGGCGCACGGGGCGCGCCGGGTGGTGCCGCGCTCTGCCTGCAGGTGAGGGTCTATCCTGCCGGGCATGCCCTGTTCGAGGTGGGCCTCGAGGAGCCTGAGTTCGCGGTGACGTTCCGCCATTCCGTGGAGAAGACCCTGGTCGTGGAGCGCTTTCTCGTACGGCAGGGGGCGGGGGGGTTTACGCTTTACCGCACCGAGTATCTCTCGTTCGGCGCGGGACTTCCAACGGATGGCAAACTTGAGTTGCAGCCGCAGGGGCCGGTTGTGGTGATGGCCCTCGAACGGTCCATCCCGAGGCTCGTCTTCAGGGTGAGCCGGATGACGGAGCACTCGCTGGAGGCGGGCGGGTACTGGCTTGACCTGAGCGGAGCGGTGCCCGACGGGACGGCCGTTGAGTTGGTGGCTTTCGACTGCAAGGCCGCAGTCCTGTCCTGCGGCAGCGAGGACGGGGGTAGCGTAGATGGCCAGCAGCACAACTGACCGCCCGGAGAATGGGGGTGGGCCGCCGGACCAGGTTAACGTCGAGGAGTTGATGGCCCGATTTGACATCGAGTCGGGCTACCGGCGGCTCGCGGGCGCGGCGGGGCGGCTGGTGGCGCTTCTGGCCATCGCCTTTTCCGTCTTCCAGCTTTACACGGCCGCGTTCGGGGTGTTCGAGGCGCGCATCCAGCGCGCGGTCCACCTTGCCTTTGGGATGAGCCTGGTGTTTCTGCTGTTTCCTGCCCGGCGCCGCCGGGAGTCCCGGATTGCGTGGTGGGATCTGGCGCTCGCGGTGGTGGCGGCGGGCGTATCACTGTACCTCGTGATCTTCTACGAGCAGATCGTCATGCGGGCGGGACTGCCGACGCGCGCCGACCTTCTGGTGGCGACGGCGGCGGTGCTGCTGGTGCTGGAGGCCACGCGCCGGGTGGCGGGGCTGCCCATCGTCATCATCGCGGCCGCCTTCGTCGTGTACGCGCTGGTGGGGCGGAGCATGCCGGGCTTCCTGGCCCACCGCGGCTTTTCGCTCTCCCAGGTGGCCAACCACCTTTACTTCACCACGGAGGGCATCTTCGGGATCCCGCTGGGCGTCTCGTCCACGTTCATCTTCCTGTTCATCCTGTTTGGCGCGTTTGTGGGAAAGACCGGGCTCGGCCGCTTCTTCATCGACCTGGCGAACGCGGTGGCAGGTTTCGCGGCCGGCGGGCCGGCGAAAGTGGCGGTCATCACCAGCGCCCTGGAGGGCACCATCTCGGGCAGCTCGGTGGCCAACACGGTGGGGTCGGGGAGCTTCACCATTCCCATGATGAAGCGGCTGGGCTACCGGCCGGAGTTCGCTGCGGCCGTGGAGGCGGCGGCCTCGACCGGCGGCCAGATCATGCCGCCCATCATGGGAGCGGCGGCCTTCCTCATGGCGGAGTTCACCGGCATTCCGTACATCGAGGTGGCGAAGGCCGCGGTGATCCCCGCCATCCTGTACTTCAGCGGCATCTTCATCGCCGTGCACTACGAGGCCAGGCGCCTGGGGCTGAAGGGAATCCCGAGGGATCAGCTACCGGGGCTGTGGAGCGTCCTGAGGAGCCGTGGCCACCTGTTCTTGCCGCTGGTCGGCATCATCTGGCTGCTGGTCGAGGGCAGCACGCCCATGAAGGCGGCCTTCTACGGCATCCTGCTGGCGGTCGGGGCCGCCACGATCCACCCGTCGACACGCATGAATTGGCGGGAGATCGTGGAAGCCCTGGAACAGGGCGCCCGCAGCGCCCTCGGGGTGGTCATGGCGACGGCGGCGGCGGGGATCATCATCGGGGTCGTCACGCTGACGGGCCTGGGGCTCAAGCTGGCGAGCGGATTGGTGGATCTGGCGCAGGGCAACCTGCTGTTGACGATGCTGGCGGCGATGGTCACCTCCCTGGTGCTGGGGATGGGCGTGCCCACCACGGCCAACTACGTCATCACGTCCACCATCGCGGCACCGGCGCTGTTGCGGCTGGGCGTGCCGCTCCTTTCGGCGCACATGTTCGTCTTCTACTACGGCGTCGTCGCGGACATCACGCCCCCGGTGGCGCTGGCGGCCTACGCGGGCTCGGGCATCGCCGGGAGCAACCCCATGAAAACGGGGGTCACCGGGACGCGGCTGGCCATCGGAGCGTTTCTGGTGCCGTACATGTTCGTCTTTTCGCCGGTGCTTCTGATGCAGGATGTCACGGTGTGGCGGGCCGTGCACGTGCTGGCCACGTCCCTGGCCGGCATGTTCGGCGTGGCCGTAGCGCTCGGCGGCTACATGCGCACTTCGCTTGCCGTCTGGGCACGGGTGCTTCTGGCCGCAGGAGGGGTCATGATGATCGACCCCGGCCTCGTAACCGATCTGGCAGGAGGGACGATGCTGGCCACCGTCGCCGCGCTTCAGTGGTGGAAGGGCCGTCCCGCCAAAGGCCTGGCCGGGGTGTCGGCCCGGAGTTGAGCGCCTTTGCGCCGGCCGCCTGGATTGCGGGCGGCGCCGGAGTCGCTGCGGCCGCGGGCGCCGCGCTCGCATGGGGTGCGCTCGAGGCGGGCCGGCTGCAGATCGAGTACCTGCGCTTCCACGTACAACGCGAAGGCCTGGCCCTCGACCGACGGGCGACCCTGCCAGCCGGAGCCGCGGCCTGCCGCGGCAGGCAGGCGTCGAGCAGCGTCCTCGAAAGGCCGGGCCGTACCATGCGGCTGGCCCACCTCACGGACCTGCACCTGCACCGGCGCCCGGGGCGCTCGCACCGGGACGCGCTGCGCTGCACCGAGGCCCTCGGGGCGCACCTGGCCATCGTTACCGGCGACTTCATGGACAGGGCGTCACGGCCCGGCGCGCCGCTCGGGTACGTGCTGGAACTGGCGCGGCGGGTCCAGGTGGCCGTCGTCTGGGGCAACCACGACCACGAACGCCCGGAGCGCCTCCTCGCGCTCTGGCGGGCTCTGGAAGAGGCCGGGGTGTGGGTGCTGGTCAACCGGCACGTGGTGCTGGAATCCCCGGCGGGCACCGTCCGCCTCGTCGGCGTCGATACCCCCGATCTCGGGTACGACCGCTACACGCAGGCGACGGACCTCCCGCCGCTCCTGCACGCCCGGTGGGACGAGCCTTCGGGCATCTGGATGAGGGGTCAACCGGACCCGTCACAAACAGCGGGAGGCGTCGGCGCCAGACGTCCGGCGATGGAAGTGGTGGCTGCCCACACCTACCACGTTATCGAGCACAACCCCTCTGCCATGGACGGGGCCCTGGTCATCGTGGGGGATACCCACGGAGGCCAGATCGACCTGCCCCTTCTCGGCCCGGTCTGGGCGCGCTGGATGCACCACCATCGCTTCGTGCGGGGCCTGTTCCGAACCGGCAGGGTGTGGCTCTACGTGAACCGGGGTGTGGGTACCATCGGCGTTCCCCTGCGCCTGCGCTGTCCCCCCGAACTCGCCATCATTGACCTGAGCGCTTGGGGGAGCCCATGATAGAGCGGGCGCGGCGCGGGCCTGGTGGAGGGTAAGGAGGCGGCTTGGGGCATGATGATCGGCTGCCACCTGAGCACGGCACGGGGATTTGCACGGACCGTCGAAAACGCGGTCAGGCTCGGGGCGGACGTGTTCCAGTACTTTCCCAAGAACCCCAGGAGTTACCGCATCAAGCCGGTGGATCGCCAGAGCTGGGCCCGGGAGGGAGAGGCGGCGCGCCGGGCAAGCGTCCTGACGGTGGCGCACTCGGCTTACGTCACCAACCTCTCCACCGCCGACCCCACCCTGCGGGAGACCACCATCGCCTCCATCGTCAACGAGCTCGAGATCTGCGAGGCCTTCGGCACCCCGTGGCTCGTGGTGCACTGCGGAAAGCACCTGGGCGAGGGGGAACAGGCCGGCGTGCGGCGGATGGTGGAGGCCGTGGATGAGGTGATGGCGCGCTTTTCGGGGAAGTGCAGGCTGCTGTTGGAGAACACGGCCGGGCAGGGGAGCGAGCTTGGCAGAAGCGTGGACGAGCTTCTGGCCATTCACGAGGCGCTTGGAGCGAAAGAGCGCGTCGGGTTTTGCCTGGACAGCTGTCACGCCTTTGCTTCGGGGTTCCTGCAGCCAGAGAAGTTCGACCGCTTCGTGGCAGAGGTGAGCCGGCCGGAGTTCGCCTCACGCCTGGAAGTGGTGCACCTCAATGACTCCAAGGGAGGAGCGGGCGATCACCTGGATCGCCACGAGCTTCTGGGGAGGGGCCAGATGGGGGAGCTTCTCCGGGAGCTGGTGCGCCATCCGTTTTTCCAGGAACGCCCCATGGTCATCGAGACGCCCGTCGAGCAGGAAGACGACTACGCCCTGGAGATCCGCCGCGCCAGGGAGTGGGCGCTGCCGGGGCGGGACGGGGGCCACACCGGCACCGATCGCAAGCCAGCGTAAGCCGAAGCTCGCGCAAGCAAGCGGGAGCATACCGCGAGAAAAGGTGCGCCAATTGCGGTACAGGCTGGCGCGGGCCGCCGGGCGTCCGGGAGCGCTCGTACCGCCGTATGGTGTATACGGGGTACAATATGCGCGGAGCGGGCGTGGAAGGGCGGGGTTGAGGCCTTGGCAGAGGACGTCAGGCTTCGCGACGGACTTTCCCGGCGACAGACAAGCGGCCAGCTGGCGGCAGACACAGGTCTGGTCGGGCTGGCCGATTCGATGGTCCGGCAGGCCGCCGAACTCGTCAACCTCCGGTTGGACTTCGCGGCCCGCCTCTCGGTACCCGACCGGGAGATCTCGGTCTCGGTGCCCGTCATGATGGACAGCGGCCGGTGGCGCGTCTTCCGGGGTTACCGCGTCCAGCACTGCAACGCAAGGGGACCGTACAAGGGGGGCATCCGCTACCACCCGGACGTGGGGCTGGACGAGGTCAGGGCGCTGGCCGCGCTGATGACCTGGAAGTGCGCCGTCGTGGACGTACCCTTCGGGGGGGCCAAGGGCGGCATCGAGGTTGATCCCTCGGAGCTATCCCGGGGAGAACTGGAGCGCCTCACCCGCGCCTACACGCTCATGATGCTGCCCAACTGGGGCCCCCAGGTCGACATCCCCGCGCCGGACGTCAACACCAACGAACAGGTCATGGCCTGGATCATGGACACGGCCAGCGTGGCGCTGGGGCGGCCCGTTCCCGCGATCGTGACGGGCAAGCCGGTGGCCATCGGCGGCACCGCTGGCCGCCGCGAGGCGACGGGCCGCGGCGTGGCCATCGCGGCGCGCCGGATGCTGCAGCGCCTGGGCTGGGATCCGAGGAAGACTCGGGTGGCGGTGCAGGGCTTCGGTAACGTCGGCCGGTGGGCGGCCAGGCTGCTCGCCGAACAGGGGCTCGTCATCGAGGCCATCAGCGACGTCTCCGGAGCCATCCGCAAGCCCGGCGGGCTTGACCTCGACGAGGTGGAGCGCCACCTCCAGGCCTCCGGCGGGCTGCTTGCCAGCTACGCATCGCCCGGCGTGCAGCATCTGACCAACGCGGACCTGCTGGCGCTGGACGTGGACGTGCTGATCCCCGCTGCCATCGAAAACCAGATCACCTCAGCCAACGCCGACCGGATCCGGGCCCGGATGGTGGTCGAGGGGGCGAACGGCCCCACCACCCTTCAGGCGCACCACCGCCTTGTGGAACGGGGGGTCGTGGTGGTGCCGGACATCCTGGCCAACGCAGGCGGCGTGGCGGTCTCGTACTTCGAGTGGGTGCAAAACCTGCGCGGCGAGGTCTGGAGCGTCGGCGAGGTGAGTGAACGCCTCGAGGAGATCATGGTGCGCGCCATCGACGCCGTCTGCGAGAAGGCCGAGTCGCTGAAAGTGGACCTTCGGCTCGCAGCGTTCGCCCTTGCCCTTGAGCGCGTGGTAGACAGCCTGAGGCGGCATCAGGCGGCTTCGCCCGTCGCCGCGGCCTGACGCTGGGGGGGGGGTGGCGCTGGCGAAGAGACTCTATCTGGCACCGGTGCTGCCATCGAAGGTGGCGCCGGTGTCGTTTTCCAGGAAGAGCATGCGAGAAGCTTCGTCGTAGGCGAAGAGTTCCGCGTATCGGCCCCAGTCCATGAGGGTGTCGAGCTGGCGCTGGGCCTCCTGGGTCCCGTAGCGGTGTTCCAGGATGTCAAGGAAGAACTCGCGGGGCATTCGGTGGTCGGCCTTGGACCGCAGCACTGCCAGTAGCCGTTCCAGTTCGGGCACGCACGCCAGCGCCTGGCGCCGGAAAAGTTCCTTGCGCTCGGTGACGCCAGCTGCTGCGTAGCGCATCCCTTCAGGGGTGAGTTCCACATCCCCGGGGGTGACCCGGCACAGGCCCAGGAGCTCGCAGGCGTCCACAATGGGCAGCAGATCCTCCAGGTCGAGGTGCAGCCGTGCGCCGAGTTCGAAGAGGTCCACCCGCCCGCCCGCCTCCTCCAGAAGCTCGATGAAGCCGTTGAGAGCGCCGGCCCGAGCCGAGGGCAGCCGCCGGCTCCGCAAGGTGGTGGCGGGCGCGTGCAGGGCAGATGGCGCGTGCGCGGCCCCGGCAACCACCGGCGCTTCAAGGCGGGCCGATACCTCGCCAGGTAGGGCTGCGGCTCGCCTCTGATCGTCACGGCGGGGCGTGGTGAGCAGGGAGTAGATGTGGTCGACCAGCGCCTTGAAGCCGGGGGCGTCCCGGTTCCGCCGGTGCGGCAACTCGATGGACACCTCGGCCACCGCCCGAGCAGGGTCCCGCGAGAGCACGACGGCCCGGCCGGCCATGAAGACCGCCTCTTCAATGCTGTGCGTGACCAGGACGATGGCGCAGGTAGGGATGCGCCGGTCGAGCCAGAGTTCCAGCAAGTCGCTGCGCAGGCTCTCCGCCGTGAGCACGTCAAGGCCGGAGAAAGGCTCGTCCATCACCAGGACGTCTGGCTCGACCACCAAAGCCCGGGCCAGGCCCACTCTCTGCTTCATGCCCCCGGAGAGCTCCCGGGGAAACGCATGCTCGAACCCATCGAGGCCCACCAGGTCGATGGCCGCAAGCGCCCGCTTCTGGCGTTGGACCCGGGGCACGCCGCGGGCTTCCAGCCCGAGTTCGACGTTCTGCTGCACGGTAAGCCACGGGTAGAGCGCAAAGCTCTGGAAGACCATCGCCACGCTCGCTTCGGCGTCCCTCATGTCACGCCCGCGGTAAAGCACCTGCCCGGACGTCGGGGGAACCAGTCCGGTGATGATACGTAACAGCGTTGACTTCCCCGATCCGCTGGGCCCCAAGATCGCCAGGAACTCCCCCTCGTACAGCTTCAGGTCGATATCCTCCAACACGGTCATCTGGCCTCCGCCGGGGAGCGGAAAGGCCCGGGTGACGTGCCGGACTTCGATGATGGTCTTTGCCTCACTTGCGACGGCCATCGGCCTTCACCGTCCCGTGCTCTCACTCAAGAGCGAATCGCGTCTCCGCGACTTCGAGGAGCCTCCGCCACACGAGCCGGTTCAGCGCGACCACGAACAGCGCCATGCCCGTAATGCTCCACACGATGCCGGCCCGGTCGCCTGCTTGTGTCGCATGGGTGATGTAGGCGCCCAGACCCGTCGCGGAAAGCCGGTATGCGCCCCAGGTGACGACCTCCGCCACGATGCTGGCGTTCCAGGCCCCGCCGGCAGCCGTCAGGCCCCCGGTGACCAGCGCCGGGAAGATGGCGGGCAGGATGACCTGGCGCCACCGCGCCCACCCGCGAAGCCGAAATACGGAGGCGGCGTCACGCAATTCCGCCGGCAGGGCGCTTGCACCGGCAATCACGTTGAACAGGATGTACCACTGTGTGCCGAGCATCATCAGCAGGATGGCGCCCAATTCGAAGTTGACGTGAAAGCGCAAGTACAAAACGCCCACGAACGGGAAGAGCATGTTGGCCGGGAACGCCGCCGCGAGCTGTGCGAGCGACTGTCCGAGGCCGGCCAGGCGGGGGTTCAGCCCGATGGCGACGCCGACGGGCACCGTCCACAGCGCTCCCAGCACCACCGCCGCCACCACCCTCAGGAGGGTCAGGGTGCCCAGGCCGGCCACGCGCGAGAGTTCCGCCGGCCCAAGCGACCCGACCAGCCGCAGGCCCATCCAGCCGTATCGGGCCGCCCAGGCTCCCGCACCTGCCAGCGCCGCTGCTCGCAGGGCCGGGGCGAGCCAGGAGTGCCGGGATGGCACAGCGGGCCGGGGCAGCCGGTTTCTCTGTGCCCGCCACCGGCTCAGGGCATCGGCGGCCGGCTCGGTCAACCGGACAATCCACCGCTCCAGGGCATCCAGCAGCACCGAACGGCGCAGCAACGTGAGCACGGCAGACTGGACGGGCGCGGCCGAAGGGGTTTGGTCGAGCTTGAACTTCTCTGCCCACGCGACAACGGGCCCCCAGAAGAGCCGGTCCAGCAGAAGGATGACGGCAGCCATGGTGGCAATGGCCCACAGGACGGCCCGCCAGTTGGCCTGTCCGAGCGCGACGGCGAGGTAGCTGCCGAGGCCGGGTAGCATCAGGCGGCGGTTGAGCACGGTGATGGCTTCACTCGCTGCCAGGAAGAACCAGCCGCCCCCGAACGACATCATGCCGTTCCAGACCAGGCTGATCATGGAAGAAGGGAGTTCGAGGCGGGTGAAGCGCTGCCACCCGTTGAGACGAAAGACCCGGGCCGCCAGCTGCAGTTCGCCCGGCACTGCCTTGAGGGCGTGGTAGAAGGCGAACGTAAGGTTCCACACCTGGCTCGTGAAGATGGCGAAGATGGAAGCCAGCTCGAGCCCGATGATGCGGCCGGGGAAAAGCCCCATGAGAGCTGTCAGGCTCACCGACAAAAACCCCAACACCGGCACCGATTGCAGAATGTCCAGCAGGGGGATCAGCAGCCGTTCGGCGCCCCTGATCCTGGCCGCCGCGTAGCCGTAAGCCAGGGAGAAGATCACCGAAGCGGCAAATGCTGCCACCATGCGGAAAAGTGACCGGCCCGCGTAGTAGGGGAGAAAGCGCGGGTCGAGCGAGATGGCTTCGGGCGCGGCCGCGCTGATGGGGGCCTGCAGGGCGGGCCCCAGGCGGACCAGCGCGTACAGCACGGCAAAGACGAACAGCGCGACGGCCAGGTCGGCGGCGCCCAGCCGGCGCGGCGCCACGAACCGGCGGTAGCGCGTCAACGGTGTCGGTAGCCCCCTCCATGGCGCTCAACTAAGCATGCCACCGGGGTGCCCGGGGCGCAAGAGCTTGAGAAGGGGCAGGTGGTCCCTGCGCAGAACGAGACCCAGAGGTTCGTCTTGCCCTCGCCGGCCAGCGGCCGGTCCGGGGTTTTGGAGGGGCGGGAGGCGGGTGTCGGTCAGCCCCGGCTCCGGGGGCGCGCTCGCTGTTGAGGCGCGGGCGCTCACCCGGGTCTTCGTGCGGATGAGCGAAGGCGGTCGCCGGTCGTGGGCCAGGCGGGTGTTGGGCCGCGCCAGGAGGGGCTCGGAGGCGATCTCCCACATCGTCGCGCTGGACAGCGTCTCGCTCGAGGTGAACGACGGCGAGATCTTCGGGCTTCTCGGCCCCAACGGGGCAGGGAAGACGACGCTCATCAAGATCCTCGCCACGCTCCTGTTGCCCACGTCCGGTGAGGCGCGGGTGCAGGGGTTCGACGTGGCGAGTGAGCCGGCGGCGGTCCGCGAGCGCATCGGCATGGTGTCGGGCGGGGAGGTCTCCGGCTACGGCATCCTCACGGTCCGGGAGAACCTCTGGCTGTTCTCGCAGCTGTACGGCATTCCGGTACCCGAGGCCAGGCGGCGGGCCGATCGGCTGCTGCAGGCCTTCGGGCTGTGGGAGTACCGGGACACCAAGATGAACCGGCTCTCCACCGGTTACCGGCAGCGGCTCAACGTGGCAAGGGGCTTCATCAGCGACCCGCAGGTGCTCTTCCTGGACGAGCCCACGCTGGGGCTGGACGTGGACGTTGCCCGAACAATCCGGCGCTTTGTCCGGGAATGGGTCGGGGAGCGCCCGGGGCGCACGGTGCTCCTGACCACCCACTACATGCTGGAGGCCGACGAGCTGTGCGACCGGGTGGCGGTCATCGACCACGGGCGCATCGTGGCGTGCGACGCGCCCGCTGCTTTGAAGCGCATGCTGGGCGGCGACGTGATGCTGAGGCTCCGCACCACTCCGCCGGTACGGGTGGCGGCCGGCGGTGGCCTCGCCGCTCCGGACGGGCGGCACCCCATCGAGGAGCTGCTGGGCCGCCACCCGGCGGTACGGCGAGTGGCGGCGCGGGTGCGGGCGTCTGACGCCACCGTGGAACTCATGATGCAGCTCTCCGACGACTCCGGGGTCGGCAGCGTGCTGGCCGCCCTGGAGGCGGCCGGATCCCGCGTGCTCGAACTCCACAAACCCGAACCGACGCTGGAAGACGTCTTCCTGATGCTGGTCGGCCGCAGGCTGGATTCGGACGGGACCGGGGCTTCCGAGGGGGCAGCCCGGTGAGCGCCGGGGGGCCTCAGGCGGCGGCAGCTCGAGGGGCTCTTGCGGCGCGCTATTGGCGCGCGTTCTGGGCTCGAGCGTACGTGCGGGTGGTGGCGGCCAACCGGGACCCGTCGTGGGTTCTGTTTGACGTGGGCCTCCCGGTGCTGGCAACGGCCGCCTACGTCTACGTTTATCGAGCCCTCAACGCCCCCGAGGCGTACGTGGGGTTCGTCACCATCGGCGGGGCCATGATGGCGTTCTGGCTCAACGTCCTGTGGAACATGGCCAGTCAGCTTTTCTGGGAGAAGCAGAGCGGCAACCTGGAGGCGTACATCACGGCGCCCGTGCCCCTCATGGTGATCCTGGCCGGCATGGCGACAGGCGGGCTTTTCATGACCACCATCCGCGCGGCGACCATCGTGGCGGCGGCCGTGCTGTGGTTTCGGGTGCCGCTCGTCGTCTCGGACCCCGCGGGGCTCCTCGTGGGCTTCGTGGTCAGTCTGGTGGCCCTTTATGGGCTTGGCATGGCCATGGCTTCGCTTTACCTGCTCCACGGGCGGGAGGCGTGGCACCTGTCGCAGCTCCTGCAGGAGCCGGTCTACCTGGTGTCAGGGTTTTACTTCCCGGTTCGCTTCCTGGGATTCTGGGTTGCAGCGGTGGCGTCCGTCATCCCGCTGACGCTGGGGCTTGACGCGATGCGACAGAGCCTCTACGGCCCGGACCAGTCCGCGGCGCTTCTCCCGGTCCGCGCGGAAATCGGACTGCTGGCCTTGCTGGCGGGCCTCTTCATCTGGGCCGCATGGCGGCTGCTTGGCTTCATGGAGCGCCTGGCGAGGCGCGAGGGGCGGCTGACGCTTCGGTGGCAGTGAAGCAGCACCGTTCCGGGGTGGCCGGGGTGCGGGGCGGGCTGTGGCTTGGGTGGATGTCGGAGAGCAACTGGACGGACCTGTCGCTGTTTTTCGGCTACTCCATCGTCAAGCCGTTGGCTCAGAGCCTGATCCTGGCCGTCATCTACCTGGTCATCGCAAGGAGCGCGCAGACGCCCTATTTCGCCGCTATGATGGTGGGCAACGCCTTTTTCATGGTGACCGGGCAGATCATGCAGGGCGCGACCTGGTGCGTCATCGAGGATCGGGAGTTTTACTCCACGATCCGGTACATCTACATCGCCGGCCGCAGCATGATCTGGTACCTGCTCGGCCGCGCGGCGGCCAAGGCCATCATCGTCGCCTTCTCCAGCCTGGTCGTGCTGTTGTTCGCGCGGTTCGCCATGGGCGCGCCGCTGACCGTCAACGCGGGCTGGGTCTTGCCCGGATCCCTTTCGCTGGCCCTGGGCGTGGGTGCCACCGCGCTCATGGGCGTCGGCCTGGCCGGAGTGCTGCTCCTTGCTGCGCGCAACGCCGCCTTCTACTCGGAGGCGGTATCCGGATCGCTTTACCTGCTGGCAGGCGCTATTTTCCCCATCGAGGTGCTCCCGGGGGTTCTGCAGCGCGTGGCCCAAGTGCTGCCGCAGACCTACTG
>JBFMCJ010000031.1 GCA_040754675.1 Bacillota bacterium | reverse complement strand
CCGGTCGCCGTCCAGGCGGAACGGTGAGGTTCTTGCGGTGCCCCGCGGGTAGACGGTGTCGAGGTGCCCCAGCACGAGGCCGTGCTCGCCGTTCGCTGCCCGGCCTGGCACGTGGATCTCCAGGTGCACGCCAGCGCCGGCCACGCGGTGGGCCTCGGTCCGGCAGCAAAGATCCCGCCAGCGCTCGGACAGCACCGAAGCGGCAGCGGCAATGCCCTCCTCGTCGCCCGAGGGCGTTTCGATGTCGACGAGCCGCCGCACCTCGTCCACCATGGCGGCGAGGTGGGCTGTGAGATACCGGAGAAGGGGCGAGGCGGGCACCAGGTTCACTCCTCCGCTTCATTCTCGTGGGCTCCCGTCCCGGGGCGCGCCTCCCGGCCCGCCCTCCTGCCATTTCGCCGGGCACCGGCCCATCCCTGGCGTGAAAGGTGGCCGGCAAAACGGCCGGGGGCAACCCCACAGGGTGTCCCCGGGAGGAGAACCGCCCGCCACCGGGAACCTCCTTCTTCGACACTCGATGCCCCTTGCATTGCGGGCACGGCGGGAGGCCACCTGCAGGTGCGCGTCGAACGGGCTGAATTGCGCATCATCCGCTTGCCGCTCAAGTTCACCTTCCAGACCTCGTTTGGCACCACCGCCGAGCGCACGATCCTGCTCGTGACGCTGTACGGGGGCGGCATCGAGGGGTACGGCGAGTGCGTCGCCGAGGAAGTGCCGCTGTACCGGGAAGAGACCATCGGCACGGCCCGCTCCGTGCTCGAGGAGGCGATTGTGCCCCGCGTCCTGGGGCAGGACTTCTCTAACCCCGAAGCGTTGGTGGCGGCGCTGGCGTTCATCCGGGGCAACCGGATGGCCAAGGCGGCCGTTGAGACGGCCTTCTGGGATCTGTGGTCCCGGTCGCTTGGCGTGCCGCTCTGGCAGTTGCTGGGCGGAGTTCGCCGGGAGGTGCCCGTCGGGGTGAGCTTGGGCATCCAGCCGTCCATCGAGGCCACCCTGGACGCGGTCGAACGGCACCTCGCCGAGGGGTACCGGCGCATCAAGCTCAAGATCAAGCCCGGCTGGGACGTGAAAGTGGTGGCGGCGGTGCGGGAGCGTTTCCCGGACGTCCCCCTGACCGTCGACGCCAACTCCGCCTATACGCTCGCCGACCTGCCGACTTTCGTGGAACTCGACCGCTTCGGCCTCGACTACATCGAGCAGCCGCTCGCCTACGACGACCTGCACGACCACGCGGCGCTCCAGGCCCGTCTGCGCACCGCCATCTGCCTGGACGAGTCCATCACCAGCGCCCGCGATGCCCGCAAGGCGCTGGCCGGAGGAGCGGGGCGGGTCATCAACATCAAGATAGGGCGGGTCGGGGGGCACGTGGAGGCCCGGCGCCTGCACGACGTGGCGGCAGCGTTCGAGGTACCGGTGTGGTGCGGCGGGATGCTGGAAGCAGGCGTCGGGCGGGCCCACAACATCCACATCTCCACGCTGCTAAACTTCACGAAGCCCGGCGATGTGGCAAGTGCCAGCCGCTACTGGGAGGCCGACATCGTAAACGAACCCCTCGAAGCCACGCGCGGCTTGATGCCGGTGCCCGGCGGGCCGGGGATCGGCGTAACGCTCAACCGGGCGGTGCTGGAGCGCGTCACCCTTGACCGAAGGGCCGTCGGCGCTTGATGGGCGCGGCCATCCGGGAGCTTTCATCCCCTGCGGAGTTCAAGCAAACCGAGGCGTTGCAGCGGGCGGCATGGCACATGGACGACGCCGACGTCGTTCCCGGCGCGGCCATGATTGCTATCGCCCACGAGGGCGGGCTCGTGGCAGGGGCGTTTGACGGGGAGCAGATGGTTGGGTTCGTCTTCGGCTTTCCCACGGCCGACCCCAGGCGGCAGCACTCACACATGCTCGCCGTGCTACCGGCTTACCGGCGCACGGGGCTGGGCGTTCGCCTCAAGTTGTTCCAGCGCGACTGGTGCCTGGCCCGGGGCATCGAGCAGGTGGTGTGGACGTACGATCCCCTCGTGGGGCTCAACGCGAGCTTCAACGTGCGAAAGCTCGGCTGCGTCGTCCGGACGTACCTGCCCGACTTCTACGGGCCGCTGAGCGGCGTGAACGCGGGCGCCCCGACCGACCGGTTCTTGGCGGAGTGGGATCTGGCAAGCTCCCGGGTCGCACAACACGTGAGGCGGCTGCTCGATCCGGGGGGCCGAGGCGCCGGGGCGAGTGCGGAAGAGGCGCCGGGCGTGGCGTGGGCCAACGTGGTCGATGGCGAAAAGCCCGCGCAGGCCGTCCTGGACCTCGAAGCCCCCCGGCTCGGCGTTGCCATCCCCGAACACTTCGGCCACCTTCTCAGGAGCGACCCCGATCTGGCGCTGCGGTGGCGCCTGCACGCCCGTGAGGTGTTCACCCACTACTTCGCTCGGGGCTACGCCGTGACGGGGTTCGTGCGGCAGGCCGGGCGCAACGCCTACATCCTGGAGAAGGCAGGCACGACCGGCTCCCCCTCGGTACGGGCTGTATGAGTTCAACCCGAGCCGTGCTCAGGTGGAACGGAGGCCCCGGCGTTGAGTGGCCAGCAGACGCCCCCTCAGAACAGATGGACTTCGCCCGACACCCTCTCGGCCCAGGCGGGCCGGTTGCGCCCCGCCGTGCAGGACGAGCCGGCCGCCCCTCCCCTTTATCAGACGTCGGTCTTCGAGTTCGAAAGCCTGGAGCGCCTGGCGGCGGTCGAAGCCGAACAGGGCTCCGGGCCCCCGCGTAACTTCTCCTACAGCCGGGAGGCCAACCCCACGGTGGCCACCCTGGAGCGCGCCGTCGCCGAACTCGAGGGCGCCGCCGACGCCTGGGCAGCAACGTCCGGGATGGGTGCCATCTTCACCGCCCTGTGGAGCCTGCTGGAGCCGGGCGACCACATCGCTGTGGCGGCAGAGGTTTACGGTGGCACCTATCGCGCCGTCACCCAGGAGCTGGCGCGCTTCGGCGTCCGGTTCACGCTGGTTGACACCGGCGATCTCGAGGCGGTGCGCGCCGCCCTGGTCCCTGACACGAGGGTGCTCTACGTCGAAACCATCAGCAACCCGACGCTCCACGTGGCCGACCTGCCTCAGCTTGCGGCCCTGGCCCGGGCCCACGCGCCGGGCTGCCGGCTGGTGGTGGACAACACCTTCGCCTCGCCGGTGCTGTGCCGGCCCCTTCAGCTCGGGGCGGACCTGGTCATCGAGAGCGCCACGAAGTTCCTCGGGGGCCACGCCGACGTGACGCTGGGGGTCGTGGCCGGCTCCGAGGAGCTTGTGACCCAGGTGCGCCGCCGGGGGATGGTGCTGGGCACGGCCGCCGCCCCGTTTCCGGCCTGGCTTGCTATCCGGGGGCTGAAGACCCTGGCGCTGCGCGTGCGCCGGCAGAGCGAAAACGCCCTGGAGCTGGCGCGCCGGCTTACAGCCCACCCGGCGGTGGGCAAGGTCAACTACCCGGGCCTCGGGGAACGCCGCGACCTCTCGTCCCGCGTCCTGTCGGGCGGCTTTGGCCTCATGGTATCGTTTGTCATCCGCACCGATCGTGGCGCAGAACGCGTGGCGGGGACCCCGGCCTCAGGGACCCCGGCGGTTCCCGCAGCCCTCGAACGCTTCGTGCGCGCCCTTCACCTGGTGCGGCTCGTCCCGAGCTTGGGCGAGGTCGGTACCACCATCTCCCACCCCGCCTCGACGTCCCACCGTGCCGTACCGCCCGACGAGCGGCGCCGCCTCGGCATCGACGACACCCTCATCCGGGTATCCGTCGGCGCCGAGGACATCGAGGACATCTGGGCCGACTTCGACCAGGCACTAACGGCCGCCTTCGGGTAGTCTTGCGAGCTTTGCCTGACGGCGCCAGTTCACCTCCGCAACCTCGCAACAGGCTTGACTTCTAACTTCCCCGTCCTCGAGGAAGGGACTTGCGCGATCCTCTGCATCGCGTTCCCGTCATCCGGCTGTCGACCCCCTTGATACCCTGGGTAAGATCTGCGCTTTTCCCTAGCTGCAAGCCCCGGCCGACGTCCTCAACGTCGGCAACTCCGGAACCACGCTCTACATCGTCACCGCCATGTCGACGCTGCTGGCCACCGGTTCGGCCGTCATCACCGGCGACTACCAGATACGTCGGCGGCCGGCCGGGCCACTCGTCGACGCTCTCAACGAACTCGGCGGACGTGTCCAGTCCACTCGGGGCAATGGAACCGCACCGCTCGTAGCCGGTGGGCCGCTGCGGGGGGGCACCACCCGCCTTCCCGGCGTCAACTCCCAGTGGCTCACGCCGCTGCTCATCGTGGGGCCGCTCACGGAAAAGGGCGTCGAGGTGACCGTCGACAGCCTGCAGGAACGGCCTTACATCGCCATGACGCTCGGGTGGCTCGAGCGGCTCGGGGCCACGTTCGAAAACGACAGCTACACGCACTTCTTCGTCAAGGGTGGTTACCGCTACAGTGCATTCTCGGCCCATATCCCGGCTGACTGGGAATCCGCGACCTTCCCGCTCGTAGCGGCTGCGATTACCGAATCCGACGTCACGCTGTACGGGCTGGACATCCGCGACCACCAGGGGGACAAGGCCATCATCGACATCTTGATCCGGATGGGCGCTGACGTGGAGGTACGCAACTTCGGCGTCGACGGCATCCGGGTGCGTGGCGGCCGGCCCCTGACAGGTGTCGAGATCGACTGCCGCGATCTGCCGGACGCTCCTCCCATCCTGGCGGTACTGGGAACACAGGCCAAGGGGCGCACCGTCCTGACGGGCCTCGCAGCCTCCCGGCTCAAGGAGACGGACCGCCCGCGCTCCATCTACGAGGAACTCTCCAAGATGGGGGCCCGCATCGAGGACCAGGGTGACCGGCTGATCATCGAAAACAGCCAGCTCCATGGCGCCCTCATCGACGGTCGCCACGACCACCGCATCATCATGGCCACGGCCATCGCAGGCCTGGTTGCGCAGGGCCCGACCGTGATCGAAACCGCGGAGTACGCGGCCGTCTCGTTCCCCAACTTCTACGAGGTCATGACGTCGCTTGGCGCGAACATCCGCCGGCTGGCGGATGCTTGAGTCGATCCGGCTGGTGTTGGTCTCACGGGGAAAGGGGATGGCATTGTGAAGCGCCCAAGCAGTCTCGCAACGACACTGGGAGTGCTCGTACTGGTGGTGGCGCTGGCCGGCAGCGCTGGCGCGGCCGTTCGCCGGATCGCCATCGCCACGGCCGGAACGGGCGGCGCGCTCTACCCGATGGGGGTGGCCATGGCGGAAAGCATCAACCGCCACGTGCCGGGCTTCCAGGCCAGCGCCCAGGCCAGTGCGGCCTCGGTGCAAAACCTTTCCATGCTGCATGCTGGCAGCGTCGAATGGGGGATCGCGCAAAGCGAGATCGCCTGGTTCGCCTACAACGGGCTGGAGGTTTACAGGGGCCGCCAGATGGATCACCTGAGGGCCCTGTTCGCCACGGTGGGCTCGTGGGTCCAGGTCTTCGTGCCAGCGAACAGCCCGGTGCGATCCTTCGACGACCTGCGGGGCAAGCGGGTCGGCGTGGGCTCGCCGGGTTCGGGTGGCGAGGTCGATGCCCGGATGCTCCTCAGTTACTTCGGGCTCACCTATCAGAACGTGAAGGCCGTCTTCCTATCCGACGCGGAAATGGTGGAGGCCCTCAAGGAAGGCACCCTTGACGCCATGGTCGTGACGCACCCGCTCAAGTCGGCGCCTCTACTCGACCTCACGACGTCCATGAAGGTCCGCATGCTTTCGGTGGACGACCCCTCTTTCTATGGCAAGCACCCCTACTTCCTGCGCCGGGTCATCCCCGGAGGCACCTATGAGGGCATCGACGAGCCCGTGGTGACGCCTTACAGCCGGGTCGTCATGTACACCAGCACTCGCTCCGGCCTCGGCGACGACGACATATACCGGATGCTCCGGGCTATCTGGGATAACCGCAATGAGTGGAAAGACGCCCACCCGGCAGTGAGCCGGGACGTCACCTGGGAGGCTGCCCTGGACGGTATTGCCACGCCGCTCCATCCGGGGGCGGTGCGGTTCTTCCGTGACCGCGGCGTCAAGGTTCCGGACGCTCTGATTCCCCCGGAGATGAAGTGACCATTGGCTGCGGCGTGCCGGCGACGCCGGGGCGCCGCAGCCCCAACGCCTGTCTGCGAAGGGAAGTGCAGAGCCATGGCGGAGGCCTCCCCCTGGAGCTCCAGCCTTGAAAAGAAGTTGATCGCGGCAGTAGCGCTGGCGCTTGCAGGGTTCCAGCTGGCGACAGCCATATGGGGTAGCCTTCCGCCCATGAACCAGCGCTTCGTGCACCTGGCCGGTGCGCTGCTATTGGGCCTGCTGGCCATCCCGACAGCGAGGCAACGGCGCGACCGATCGAAACTGTGGGCCGTGCTTGACACAGTCCTGGTACTCCTTACCATTCCTCTCCTGGCGTACTTCTACTCGCGCCTCGCGCCGGAGCTGGTACTCGATCGGGGGATTTGGGGCGTCTCGGGGCCTGAGCGCTGGGCCGGGCTGCTACTCGGATTGCTGGTGCTCGAGGTCACCCGCCGGGCAGTGGGCTGGCCTCTGGTGGTGGTAGGCGGCCTGGCGTTGGCCTACGGGCTGCTGGGACCATACCTGCCCGCAAGCATCGCCCACAAGGGGCAGTCGATGTGGGACCTGGTGGACTACCTGCTCTGGACCACGGAGGGCGTCTTCGGTGTGCCCCTTTCCGTCTCGTCCACTTACGTGGCGGTGTTCATCATCTTCGGCGCGCTGCTGGAGAAACTGGGGGGCGCCACCTTCTTCCTGGAACTTGCCACGGCTCTGGCAGGGTCCAAGCGGGGCGGCCCCGCCCAGGTCTCGGTCGTCTCCAGCGCCATGATGGGAACCATCTCGGGCTCCGCAGTCGCCAATGTGATGACGACGGGAGCGTTTACCATTCCTCTCATGAAACGCCTGGGCTACCCATCCACGGTGGCGGGGGCAATCGAGGCAGTCGCCTCAACAGGCGGGCAGATCCTTCCACCTGTCATGGGCGCTGCAGCCTTCGTCATGGCCGAGATGCTGGAGATACGCTACTGGCAGGTGGCCCTGGTCGCGGCGTTACCCGCGGTACTCTATTACGTCAGCCTGGGGGTCCAGGTCTACCTGATGGCCGCACGGCTGGGGCTCAAAGGCCTGCCCAAAGAGGAACTCCCCCGGCCCGGGGCTGTGTTGCGCAGGGGCTGGTACCTGCTTGCTCCCCTGGCACTGCTCATCTATCTTCTGCTCGGGCTGCACGACTCGCCCACCCGGGCCGGTGTTTACAGCGTGGGGGCCCTGGTTGCGGTCAGTGTAGCGGCCTCGCTCGCGAAGGAACACCGCATTCCGTGGCGAGAGATGCTGGACGCCCTTGTGAGTTCCGCCCGGACGATGGTACTGGTGGCGGCCGCCTGTGCCACCGCGGGCATCGTAATCGGGGTCATTTCCCTGACAGCTTTGGGCGTACGCTTCTCCCAGGGGATTATCGCCCTGGGCCAGGGGCAGCTGTGGCTGACGCTGCTCCTGACCATGGGTGCTTGCATCGTACTGGGTATGGGGCTTCCCACGACGGCCGCCTACGTCATCACTGCCGTCCTTGGAGCACCGGCGCTGACGAAGCTGGGCGTGCCCCCGATTGCCGCTCATCTGTTTGTCCTCTACTACGCCTCCCTCTCCTTCATCACGCCGCCAGTGGCGCTTGCGGCTTACGCAGGCGCCGGCCTCGCCGGATCCAACGCCATGGCCACCGGTTTTACAGCATGGAGGCTCGGGCTGGCAGGCTTCGTTGTCCCGTTCATGTTCGTCTATAGCCCGGCGTTATTGCTCCAGGGGCCAGTTGGCGAGGTGTTACTCGCAATTCCCACCGCTCTCGTCGGGATCATGCTGCTTGCGGTGGCGGTGGAGGGCTGGTTTGGGAGCCGTCTGACCCTTCTCCAGCGGGTGGCGGTGCTGGCAGCCGCGCTGCTCCTGGTGGACCCTGGCTGGCTCACTGATCTTCTGGGTGGCACAATCGCGGCGAGCGTGGTGGGATGGCAGCGTTATGGGCGGGTCTGGCTCCATAAAGCGCGGGGAACCGGCCGCGTTGCTACGGGTGCGGGTGGAGCCGGCCCGCACGCGTAACTCGAGCAACTAAGGCCAGCATGGCCGCCCTGCGGCCCGCTTCTGCACGCGGGCGTCGAGGGGGTTCCATTCTCCTCACCGCTGCCGCGGGCTTTGTCGAAGTATCGGGGCAGTATTAGCGAACGGGGCGCTCCGGCCCGCGGCCCCTGAACTGGTCCAGAAAGGCGTCCACCGCACTCTGGTCGAACGCGGGCAGGCGCTGTATGTGGCGCCAGGCTGTCAGGATGAGTTCGTACCGGTCGTCGTCCCGGGGCACTGCCAGCACGGCATCCCAGGCGCCCTGGTACCGGCGGGTCAGTTCCTCGAGGTAGCGGCGCGCCGGATCGCTCAGGCGGGAGCGGGAGTAGTAGATGACGACGTGGCCGTGCTCCAGGTTGTGGACGAGAAAGCCGGGTGACGGCGCCCTGTCCGTGTAGAACCCCGGCTGCGCCACGAGGTCATAGTGCGGGCCCGAGGCGGGCGGGTCGGTCCGGTACGTGGCCGTCCGGCCGAGCGGGATGTGATCGATGCCTTCCGGCTCGAACGACTGGACCGGTTCGGGGGGCAGTGCTGCCGTCGTCCCGCCAGCCTCCCGCCGGCTTCCAGCCAGGGGGCTTGACCACGGGGCTCCCGCCAGGGGTCCCGTGATCCAGACGACCACGGCCAGCGCCACGACGGCAACACCTCCCCACACCGAGGTCATCGGTCGGCGAGGCTGTCTTCGCTGGGTTTTGCGCGACGGCTTCGAGCCCACCTGGCAAGTCCCTCCCCTACGTGCGCCTGTCCGTGTACGCCGCTGTCCCGGGCATGATCTTCGGTGCCACCCCGACCCCGGCGGGGCCAGGGATGCGGGTACCTTCGTAATAATACCCCTTACGGGTCTCCTGCGCCCAGAACTATCGGAAGCCGACGCGTGGCTTGCCTTGTCGAGAGGGATCTCTGCATGGCTCGGCGCGCCGCGTCGATAACTGAAATAGGGAGAGAAACAAGGAGGCAGGTGACGTGGCTGACGAGGACGACCCGGCCCAACTCCACAAGGCGCTCGAAGCCCTGGAAGCGGGGTACGACCAGACGCTCTGCGCCCTGAGCGCCGCCCTCGACGTGCGTGCCCAGGAGACGCCCGGCCACTCCGAGCGGGTGGCCGCCTACACGCTGGAGCTGGCCGCGGCCATGGGCATCACGGACGCGCCTTTGCTCACCCAGATCCGCCGCGGCGCCGTCCTTCACGACGTCGGAAAGATCGCAATTCCCGAGAGCATCCTTCGCAAGCCCGGCCCGCTCAACGCCGAGGAGTGGCGCCTGATGCGCCGCCACCCCGAGATCGGCTACCACATCCTGCAGGGCATCCCGATGCTCCAGGAGGCCGCCCAGATTCCCCTGTGCCACCACGAGCGGTGGGATGGCTCGGGGTACCCCCGGGGGCTCCGCGGCGCTGAGATCCCCCTCCCGGCGCGGCTGTTCGCCATAGCCGACTGGCTTGATGCCATCACGTCGGATCGGGCCTACCGCCAGGCCGAGACGTTCGAGAAGGCGAGAGCCGTCATTGCCGAGGCGAGCGGGAGCCAGTTCGACCCCGAAGCCGTTTCGGCGTTCCTGTCCGTCCCGCTGGGCCGGTGGCAGGAGATCCGGCGCCATACCCAAAGCACGAGCACGCTTCTCGAAGCGTTCACGGGCGGGGGGTTCCGCCGCCGCACGCCTCGGGGAGTGGAGATGCTCTTCCCCGATTGACCGCTTCAACCGAGCGGCGGTTTCCCGAGAGCGTGCCGGTCTATCATCCCTTAAGGGCACCAACGGTGATGCCCTGCAGGAAATAGCGCTGGAATGCCATGAAGACCGCCAGCATCGGCAAGGCCGCGTACGTGGCCGCCGCCATCAGCAAATTGAAAGCCAGCGGCACCTCTTCCTGCAAGAGCGCCAGCCCCACCGACAGCGTCCGCATCGAGGCGCTGTTGGTGATGACCAGCGGCCACAGAAAGTCGTTCCACTGTTCGACGAACGTGAAGATGGCCAGCACCGCCATCCCCGGCTTGGCCAGGGGGAGCACGACCCTTCGGAAGATTCCGAACTCACTGCACCCGTCGATGCGGGCCGCGTCCAGGATCTCGGACGGCAGCGTCTGCAGGAACTGCTTCATCAGAAAGGCCCCGAACGGCCCCGCCACGGCCGGCAAGACCAGCCCGGCATACGTATCCTGCAGCCCCATCCGCGTCACCAGGATGTACAGGGGGATGAGCGTGACCTGCCCGGGTACCATCATGGAGCCCACGTACAGCCAGAAGATGAGATTGCGCCCGACGAAGCGCTTCTTGGCAAACGTGTATCCGGCGAGCGTCGAGGCCATCACCACGCCCAGCGTAACGGTGCTCGCCACGACCACGCTGTTCAACGTCCAGCGCCACACGTTCGGGCGCTCGAAGAAGAGCCGGAAGTTGTCGATCGTCGGCTGCGAGGGCCACGCCTCGGGCGGGAAGCGCATCGAAAGCTGCGGCGCCTGGATCGCCGTAACCACCATCCAGTAGAGGGGCACCACCGCCAGGGCGGCCAGGAACGTAACCGCCAGCACTGCCGCGGCCCGCCCGGCGGGCAGCCTGACCAGCCACGAACGCCGCCGCACCTGCAAGCGCAAGCCCGGCGCGGGCCGGGTCAACTCACTCATCGAACCCCGCATCCCCCGTCAGTACTCGACGTCACTGGACAGCCACCGGAACTGCACCACGGCCACCGCAAAGACGATGGCAAACAGCACCATGGCCATCGCGGACGCCGCTCCGAACTCGTAGTAGGTGAAGGCCGTCTCGTAGATCAGGTACCCGATGGTGATGGTCGAAAACTGCGGCCCACCCCGGGTCATCAGGTAGACGTTGGTGAACACCTGAAACGACGAGATGGTTCCCATGACCAGCAGGTACAACAGCGTTGGCTTCAACAGCGGCAGCGTGATCCGCACGAACTGCTGCACCTTCGTCGCGCCGTCGATCTGTGCCGCCTCGTAGTAGTCGCCCGGAATGCTGCCCATGGCCGCGGAGATCAGCACGATGGTCGATCCTCCGCCCATGATCACCTGCATGGCAATCAGCGCCGGCATCGCCGTGAGCGTGTTGCCCAGCCACGCAAACCCCGGCGTCTTGAGGATGTAGTTGAGCAGCCCGAACGGCGGGTTGTAGATCCACAGCCAGATCAGGGAGATGATGACGGCCGAGGTGACGTGCGGCAGGTAAAACGCCGTCTTGTAGAGGTTCTGAAAGAGCTTTCTGAACGGAAAGATGACCGCCGCCACGAACAGCGCCTTACCCAGCCACAGCGGCACGACCCCGGCCGCGTAGTACAGGTTGTTGGCCAGCGACCGCCAGAACAGCCAGTCCGACAGCACGCCGCGGTAGTTGTCGAGCCCCACCCAGCGGCTGCCGAACGCCCGGTAGTCCAGCTGGCTCAAGACCGCGCCCCAGGCCACCGGCACCAGGAAGAACACCGAGAAAAACGCCAGGCTCGGCAAGAGGAAAAGGTACGCCCAACGATCCTGATAAAGCCGCCTCGCCAGACGGCGAGGCGGCGTCCTCACGTCCGTGAGACCTCGACCTCCCGCTCTCAGCTCGCCGGGCCCCCGGGGGCGCTAGCGCCCCCGGAAGACCAGGCGGTTGGCCTGTGAAACGAACTCGTCGAGTGCCTGCTGGGGCGTTTTCGTGCGGCTGAACGCGGCCTCCAGCATGGCGATGAAGTGTTTGTCCGCCGGCGTCGTGTCGATCTCCGCGCTCCCGAAGTACGGGATGCCGTGGGAGATGGCGCGCAGGTAGACGTCGATCTCCTTTTCGAACTCGTAGCCCTTGTACAGGTTCTCGTTGACCGACTTGCGGGCCGTCACGTAAAGGAGCGAGCGCAGCAGGCTCATGTTCTCCTGGTTCGTCAAGAACCGCGCGAACTCCATGACCATCTTGCGCTTGTACGGATCGGTCTGCTTGAAGACCACGAACCCGCCGCTCGTGTGGTACGCCACGGGCCCGATCTCCGGGAAGTGGGGGAACTGCGCGACGTGCACCGGGAACTTCTGCTTGATGCGCCCTTCCTTGAGGTAGCGATCGATGCGCCCGATCTCGTACGGGCCGCCGTAGCCGATGGCCAACCTCTGCTGGTGGAACAGGTTGATCACGTCGTAGATGCCCATGCCCTCGGCACCGGGCGGCGAAATGCGCTCCTTGTAGATGGCGTCCACCAGCCACGAAAGCGCCCGCACGCCGGCCGGGCTGTCGAGGACGAAGCGGCGCTGCCCTTCATCGACGTAGCGGGCCCCGAAGATGTGGAACCAGGCCAGGTTGTTCATGAGATCCATGCGGGCCGACATGCCGATGGCGTACACGTCGTTTGTGCCATCGCCGTTCGTGTCGTACGAAAGCCTGCGCGCCGCCGTCATGAACTCGTCCATGGTCCAGGACCGGTCGGGCAGCGGCGGGAGCGGCACGCCACGTTCGGCGAACATCCTGGGGTTGAGGAGCAGGGACGAGCCCATGCCGTTGTTGCTGTTGTTCCACGGGAACAGGTAGTAGTGATCTCCGACTTTTCCGACGTTAAGGGCGTAGTCGTAGAAGTCCTGCAGGTCGAACGCCGTCAGGTACTCGTCGATGGGCTCCAGCAGGCCCTGCCGGACCCATTCCTGCTTGAACGAAATCGGCCTCAGGATGTCGGGCGGCTTGCCGGCCAGAATGGCGGCGGCTACCTTCTGGTCGAACCCCTGGTTTGTGAGGACCTCGTATTTCACCGTGACGTTGGGATGAAGCCGCATGAACTCCTCGGAGACCCACCGGGGAAAGTCCTCCGCCGTCGGGGCCTTGTCCTCGGGGAAGCCAGGCGGCGCGATGCGCCAGGGGTTGATCCACCACGTGATGGTCACCGGTTTCTCCTCGGCTGCGGCGGGGCCGGCCAAAGCGCCCCAGACCAGGCTAAAAAGCACGGCTGTGCTCAGGGCTACGAGGAGCGGGCGGTCTTTCTTCAACAACGCCACTCATCTCCTTCTCCCGTCAGCTACTCGCCCGGCGCCGGTGGCGCTAGTTCGCCGGCTTACCCCACTAATTCCTGCCAGCCCGGCAGCAAGGGAAACCCTGGCGGCGGCGTAACTCCAATTCGAGCCGTGCTGACCGCTGCGGGAGAAGGAGGCCCCGGATGGCATACAGCTTCCTCAGCCACCTGGAGTGCTCGCGGTGCGGGCGCACGCAGGATCCCGAACAGGTCGTGCAGCTTTGCGCGTGCGGCGGGCCGCTGCTTGCGCGCTACGACCTGCACTCGGCCCGGCGGGAGCTGTCGCCCGCGCATGTCGCCGCTCGGGCGCCCGATCTCTGGCGGTATCACGAACTGCTCCCCGTCCGCCGCGCCGAAAACGTGGTGAGCCTGGGCGAGGGCATGACCCCGCTCCTGCCCCTGCGCCGCCTGGGCGAACGCATCGGCGTGCCGTCGCTCTTCATGAAGGACGAGGGGGCTCTCCCGACCGGCACGTTCAAGGCGAGGGGCGCCGCGGTGGGCGTCTCCCGGGCGCTGGAGCTGGGCGTTCGCACCCTGGCCATGCCCACGAACGGCAACGCCGGCGCCGCATGGGCGACCTACGCCGCCCGGGCGGGCATGCAGGCGGTCGTGGTCATGCCGGCCGAAGCCCCCGCGGTGACCCGCGTGGAGTGCACGGCGGCAGGCGCCCGTCTCTTCCTCGTCGACGGCCTCATCGCTGACGCGGGGCGCATGGTGGCGCGGGCGGTGCGCCGGTACGGGTGGTTCGACGCCTCGACGCTCAAGGAACCGTACCGCATCGAGGGCAAGAAGACCATGGGATTCGAGATCGCCGAGCAGTTCGGCTGGAAGCTGCCGGACGTCATCATCTACCCGACGGGCGGGGGCGTCGGCATCATCGGGATCTACAAGGCCCTGCTCGAACTCCAGGCCCTGGGGTGGGTCGGCGAGCGCCTGCCGCGGCTGGTGGCGGTGCAAGCGGCGGGGTGTGCGCCCATCGTGTCCGCCTGGCAGCGGGGCCGCACCGAGTCAGAGCCCTGGCCCGACCCGAAGACCGTCGCCTTCGGCATCAACGTGGCAAAGGCCCTCGGCGATTTCCTCGTGCTCCAGGCGCTTTACCGGACGGGTGGGCGCGCCGTGGCGGTGGACGATGCCGAGATCCTGCAGGCGCAGCGCGAGCTGGCCGCCACCGAGGGGACGTTCGCCTGTCCGGAGGGCGCGGCAACCCTCGCGGCGGTCCGGAGGTTGCGGGCACAGGGGTGGATCGGCCCCGGCGACAGCGTCGTGCTCCTCAACACGGGGACGGGGCTCAAGTACCCCCAGACGGTCGTCCCGGACGCCCCCGTGCTGGGGGCCGGGGACGACCTGCCGCCCCTGCGATAGGCGGCTGTACGGCTCCGAACGGCTGGAGGGCGCCCGGGGATCCTTCGAAGCGCCGGAGCTGTGGATAACCTGTGAACAGCCGGTCCCCGGCGCGGGAAGGCCGCGCTGCGAGGGCCCTCCATGCCGGTGTTCAGTGTGGATAAACTGGGTATAGACGTCTTAACGCGGCTGCGCCGGTGATTGCGCCGCCAGCTGCTCGAGCAGCGCGGGGCGGCCGAGATAGTAGCCCTGCCCGAAGCGGACACCCATCTGGCGCATCAGATGGGCGGTTGCGGCATCCTCGACCGACTCCGCCACGGTCTCGGCACCCAGCTCGGCTGCCACGCGGCGGATGGCGGCGACCACTCGTTCGTCCAGCGCACTGCTCCCTGCCCCCCGGACCAGCGCGCCGTCGATCTTCACGTAATCGACCGGGAGCCGCCGGAAGTAGCCGATGGACGAGTACCCCGACCCGAAATCATCGAGGGCAATCCGGGCGCCCCGGGCCTTCACCTCCTGGATGAAGGCGAGCACAGCGGCCATGTCGGGCAGGGAGTGGCGCTCCGTGAGTTCCCAAACGCTGCAGCGGGCAAGCTCGGAGTGCCGGTCGAGGAGCTGCAGGATGGCCTCCCGGTAGGCGCGGCGTGACAAAAGGTCAGGGGCCAGGTTGATGAACAGGTGACGGCCCGCGAGCCGGGCATCCTGGCACAGGTCGACCACGCTCTCCAGGATCTGGCGGTCCACCTCCGCCATCAGCCCGTACTCCTCTGCCTCGCGGATGAACTCCCCTGCCTCCACGAGCCGGCCCCCGTCCCGGATGCGCGCCAGCACCTCGTAGCCGTAGAGCTGGCCGGAGCTGAGGTCCACCACGGGCTGGAACGCCGGAACGATCCGCCGGTCTCTCAGGGCCCGCCGCACGAGCTCGCCCCGGCTGTGAAACTGCAACCACCTCGAGTGGGAAGCCTGGTCGAAGACCGCCAGTTGCGCCCGGTGCTGGCGCGCTTGCACCAGTACCGAATCGAGGGCGGCCTGCAGTTCCGCCTGGGTGCTGCCGTGCTCGGGATAGGCCACGATGCCGCCCGTCGCGCCGACGACAACCCCTTCCCCTCCCAGAAGGACAGGGGTGGCCGTCACCTCCCTCATCACCTGCTCCGCCAGCGCCCGGGCGGCGGAGACGTCGGCCCCCGGCAGCAGCACGGCGAAGGAGTCGCCGCCGATCCGCCCGATCCGCTCGGCGGGCCGCACAGCCTGGCGCAGCCGCTTGCCCACTGCCGCCAGCACCCGGTCGCCGCTCTCGTGCCCGAGCCTGGCGTTCACCTCCGTGAAGCGGTCGAGGTCGAACACCACGATGGCAAAAGGCCGGCCCGAACGGCGGCTCTCCTCCAGCTCTTCGGCCATGAATTCCTCGAACCGCCGGCGGTTGTAGAGCCCGGTGAGGGGGTCCCTGTCCCGCAGCGCCTCGAGCCGTGCCATCTGGAGGCGAAGCAGTTGCTCGCTGTGCAGGCGCCCGCGCTCGAGGGCGATCACGTGCAGCCCGAGGGAGAGGGCGTCGGCGACCTCTCCCAGCACCCGGCCGTGAGCGCCGTCGAACGCACAGGCATCCGCCGCGTAAATGGTCAGAACGCCCAGGGTCCGGCCCTGGCGGCTGAGTGGAAAGGCCCCCGCGCGCTTCACTCCGGCCCGGGCGAGGTCGCGCTGCGGATCCCCCGGGGGGAGGTCCTCCAGGGCCGACACCGCGGGCTTTCCTTGCTGTAGAGCCTGCCGTGCGGGTTCCAGCGTGGTCAGGCTGGCCGGAGCATCCGACACCAGGCGAAAGCGCCCTTCCCCGGTCTGGCCCGCGAAGGCCCGCACCCGCCACTCCGCTGTCGTCTCGTCGAGGGCGGCAGCCCACGCTGCCTTCAGGTGCCGGCCGTCCACGACCAGTTCGCAGGCATGCTGAAGGAACTCGCCGGCGTCCCGTTTCTCCGCTGCCAGCCGTTGCACGGCGGCCAGCGTGCGAAGCCCCCTGTTGAGCGAACGCGCCTGCCCTTCGGACCGCTCAAGTACCCGCAACTCGACGGATATGGCCCGAAAAAGGAGGGCTCCCGTCACCAGAACGAAACCCAATCCCTTAGCCACGCTGGCGATTCCGAGAGCGGGAGGCCCGGAGGAGAAGGCGCGCAGCATCAGCAGATCGGATGCCACGATCCAGCCACACGCTACAGCCACGTACAGGAGAACCGGCCTGAGCGCCCGGCGCGAGTACCTGTCCACACTATTGGTCGTCGGCTGACGGGGAGCCCGCCTTAACCTCTCGGCATGGAAGTGCCTGCAGGCCAGCCGGGCAGCGGCCCCAGCAGCCGCACCTCCCCCGAGACGTCTCCCAGCGCGCGAAGGTGCTCTCGTACGGTGCGCCCTCCGACGACGAACTCCGGGGCCAGTTCGGCGAGCGGCACCAGCACGAAGGCGCGCCGGAGAATCCGGGGGTGCGGTACGGTGAGTTCAGGTGTGTCGAGCGCGAGCGAGTCGTACAGCAGCACGTCGATGTCGACCGTTCGGGGCCCCCAGCGGACGGTTCGCTGCCGGCCGAGGGAGGCTTCGACGGACAGGACGTGCCGCAGGAGCTCGTGCGGCGGCAGGGAAGTCGAGAGTTCGGCGACGAGGTTGTAAAACCACGGCTGGTCTTCCAGGCCCCACGGG
>JBFMCJ010000030.1:5080-17260 GCA_040754675.1 Bacillota bacterium | reverse complement strand
CGAAGTGCTGGTCGTGGGCCCGGGGCGAACTCCCGGCCACGGGGTCTTCTGCGGCGTACACGAATTGAAGCCCGGGTGGTGGCTGTTGTTCGAGCGGGACGTCGCGTCCTCCGCGGGCCCCGGGCCACGCCCGGTGAGGGGCCGCCTGCGAACCCTCCCCTACTGGTCGCTGCAAAGCCACCCCCACCTCGACGACCTGGAGACGACGGTGGCCACGGTCCGGGAGCTGTTGGCAGACAGCGTGCAGCGGCAACTTGTCTCCGACGTACCGGTCTGTACGCTCCTGTCCGGTGGCATCGACTCAAGCGGCGTGACGGCGCTGGCCGCCGAGGCGTTCCGCAGGCGTGCCATGCCCCCCGTTCGCACCTTCTCCGTGGACTACACCGGCAGCGAGGAACACTTCCGCCCGAGCGAGTTCCAGCCCAACGCCGACGGGCCCTGGGTCCAACGCGTCTCCCGCTACCTGGGGACCGACCACCGGCGCGTCGTCATCGACACGCAGGCCCTGGCCGAAGCCCTGGACAGCGCCGTCAGGGCCCGGGATCTGCCCGGGATGGCCGACGTGGACTCGTCCCTGCTGCTCTTTTCCCGGGAAATCAAGCGGGAGGCGACCGTGGCCTTGTCCGGAGAGTGCGCCGACGAGGTGTTCGGCGGCTACCCGTGGTTTCGCCGGGAAGAGGATCTGAACGCCGACACGTTCCCGTGGACGCGCATGGCAGAGGTGCGTATCAGGCTTTTGGCGCCCGAGATCGCTGCCGCCATCCGCCGGGCCGGGTACCTGGACCGGCGCTACCGGGAGGCGCTGGACGAGGTGCCCCGGCTGCCGGGCGAGCCACCCAGGGAAGCCCGCCTGCGGGAGATCGCCTATTTGAGCCTGACCCGCTTCATGCCGACGCTGCTCGACCGCAAGGATCGCATGAGCATGGCGGTCGGCCTCGAGGTCCGGGTACCTTACTGCGACCACCGCCTGGTGGAGTACGTCTGGAACGTCCCGTGGTGGATGAAGTTCTGTGACGGGCGGGAGAAGGGGCTCCTGAGGCGGGCCCTGGCCGGCGTCCTTCCCGAGGACGTCCTTGCCCGCCGCAAGAGCCCGTACCCCAAGACGCACAATCCGGCCTACGCCGAAGCGGTGAGGCGCAGGCTGCGCGACATCCTGGCCGACCCGGAGTCCCCGCTGCTCCGGCTCGTCGACGTGGCGGCCGTCAGGCACCTCGTGGACGGCGGCGTCGACGCCGTCCAGGTACCGTGGTACGGCCAGCTCATGACCGGCCCGCAACTGATGGCCTACCTGGTGCAGGTGAACACCTGGCTGCGGGAGTACCGGGTGACCCTCCGGTAGTCAGCCTGGAACCTTCGCCTGCTTTTCACCCTGCGATGTTCCTATTGCCCCCGTCTGCAACTTAAGTAGCGCAGGGATACAACCGTGAGGTACCATCGTGATGGACGTCACTGCAGCCCTTGCGCTCCGGCTGCTTGGTGAATACGGCATACACCAGAGGGGGCACAGCGAATGGCAGATCTTGGTGGGGGCGGCCCGGCCAGGCCCTCGGACGGGATGGCCCTGCAGGCCGCACAGCCGGTACAGGTGGACGACATCGCGTTGATCGGCGGGGGCCCCGTGGGGCTGTTCGGGGCGTTCTACGCGGGCCTGCGGGGCCTGAAGACGCGGTTGTTCGAGAGCCTGCCGCAACTGGGAGGCCAGCTCACGGCCCTTTACCCCGAGAAGTTCATCTACGACGTGCCGGGCTTTCCCAGGGTGCAGGCAAAGGTGCTGGTCGCCCAGCTCGTGGAGCAGGCCATGCAGTTCAACCCGCAGGTGATGCTGAACACTCCGGTAACCGGGCTGCAGCAGCGGCCCGACGGTGGGATCTTCGTGCTGACCACGGCACGGGGTGTCTTTTTCGCCAAGGTGGTCATCGTCACCGCCGGCCTTGGGGCCTTCTCCCCCAAGAAGCTGGCGGCCCCGGGGGTGGCGGAGTTCGAGGGCAAGGGCGTTCACTACTGGCTCGATGACCTGAGCCGGTTCCGGGGAAGGCGAGCCCTCGTGGTGGGTGGGGGGGACTCGGCGGTGGACTTCGCCCTGATGCTGCAGCCGGTCGCCCGGCACGTCACGCTCATCCACCGGCGGGACGGCTTCCGGGCACACGAGCAGTCCGTCAAGCAGCTGTACGCAAGCGGCGTGGAAGTGCTGGTCTTCCACGAACTGAAGCGCCTCGAGGGCGGCGAGGCCGTGGAGCGGGCCGTGGTGTTCGACAACCGCACCGGCGCCGAGCGGGTGCTGGACGTGCAGCACGTGGTGTTCGCCCTCGGGTTCTCGGCAGACCTCGGGCCGATGCGGGAGTGGGGCCTGGAGCTCGAGGACGAGGCCATCCGGGTCAACAGCTTCAAGATGGAGACGGCAGTTGCGGGCGTGTACGCGGCGGGCGACATCGCCACGTACCCGGGCAAGGTGAAGCTGATTGCCACAGGGTTCGGCGAGGTCGCCACGGCGGTCAACAACGCCTGCCGCTACATCGACCCGTCCCTGCCGGTCTTCCCCGGGCACAGCAGCAACCGGAAATCCGCCGGCCAGCGCTAGACCGGCTCCTCTTCCTGGATACCGAGCCGCAGCCGGACCTCGTCAAGCTGTGCCTTGTGGCCCAGGATCAGGAGGATGTCGCCCTGGTGGACGGTGGTGCTGCCGGAGGGCACGCGGTAGGCGTTGTCCCGGCCCACGAGGACAACCAGCGCGCCCGCCGGCAGTCCCAGCTGCGCGATGGGCTGGCCGGCGGCGGGCGACTCCGGCGGGATGATGAGTTCGATGAGGTCGCTGTGGACGTTCTCGGGCGCGGCCAGCTCCAACGGCGGGCGGCGCTCGGGCGGGGCCTCGGCCGCCACCCCGAGCCAGCGCGCCACATAAGGAATGGACGTGCCCTGCAGGAGCGCCGAGGTCAGCACCACGAAGAAGACAACGTTGAAGATGAGCTGAGCCTCCGCGATCCCGGCCAGGCGGGGAAGCGTGGCCAGAATGATGGGAACCGCCCCTCGCAGCCCCACCCAGGAAACCAGCAGCATCTCCGCCAGGCTGGCCCTGAAGAAAGGCAGGATGGCCAGCACCGCGGCGGGCCGGGCCACCAGCATGAGAAACGCGGCCACCGCCAGTCCCAGCCCCGTTACCCGTGCTACCTGTGTTGGAAAGACGAGAAGGCCAAGCGTCAGAAACATCAGGATTTGGGCAAGCCACGCCGTGGAGTCGTGGAACCGCATGAGGTTGCGACGGTGAACGAAGCTGGAGTTGCCGACCACCAGCCCTGCGATGTACACGGCGAGAAAACCGCTACCCCAGGCCGACGCGGTGATCCCGTACACGGCAAAGACCAGCGCCAGGGACATGACTGGGTAGAGGGCGTCGGACTCGAAGTGGACCCGCCGCAAAAGCTCCACCATGACCCGCCCCAGGCTGTATCCCAGAGCGCCTCCCACCGCCATCTGAACGGCGAACAGGCCGACCAGGTCGCTGGCGCGAGCCCCCTCCTGGCTGATCATGTGGATCAGGCCAAGCGTGAGCAGGACGGCCAGGGGATCGTTGGTGCCCGACTCCAGTTCGAGCAGCGGCCGGAGCCGGCCCTTCAACGCGGCCCGGCGGGAGCGCAGCACGGCGAACACGGCCGCCGCATCGGTGGACGAGATGACCGAGCCGAGCAGCAGCGCCTCGAGCGGGCGAAAGCCAAGCACGGCGGCGCCGAAAGCGCCAACCAGCACGGCCGTGATAACCACGCCGACGGTGGCCAGGAGGACCGCCGGCCACAACACGGGCCGGACCTGGCGCCACTCCGTGTGCAGGCCACCGGCGAACAGGATGACCACGAGAGCGGCCACCCCGAGGACCTGTGCGAGCCATGGATCGTCGAAATAGAGCCCCCCGGGTCCGTCCGACCCGGCCAGCATGCCGACCCCGAGAAAGAGCACGAGGGCCGGCACGCCGAGGCGGCCGGCGCCCTTGCTGGCAGCAAGGCTCGCCAGCAACAGGAGCGCCGCCCCTAAGAGGATGTGTTCGACCCGCATGCCCTGGATCCCCTCGTACCCGCCCATGACCAGAGCCCCAGTTCGACGGATGTGCGGTCAGTCCTGGACGGGGCGGCTCCCATCTTTTTGCGACGCCACAGCCACCCGTCGGGTAGATCCAGCGCACGCTGGATCGCCGCCGGGCACAACCACAGGCAGGGACTGCTGCACGAGCGGCAGGCCTCCGGGTCGATGATGGTCAGGTGACACCCAGCCGCAGCGTCCAGGTGATGGGCTGGTAACGGAGGGGCCGAAGCACGGAGGGCAGGGAGGCTCGCCACGCTTTGTTGATGGTCTAAACAACGGTCACCACCGCCGGCAGCCGGGTCTCCACCGCCTCGACGCCGCTCCGCTATCCCCTCCTCCGCGATCCTGGTAGCCTAAAGGCCGAGAGGCCAGCCGTCCTCGCTGGGCACAATCATCGCGAACAGGGGGCCATTTTGACTCTTCTAGCCATCGCACTCGTTCTCGGTGCGGCCTTCGTCCACGCCACGTGGAACTTCCTGGCCAAGCGGACAGGGAGCGGTACGGTGTTCGTGTGGCTTTTCGCAGCCCTGTCCGCGGCGCTCTACGCCCCCGTCGCGGCGACTGTCCTGATGTTGAAGCAGCCACATATCGGCCGGGTGGAGCTCACCTTCATGGCGGGCAGCGGGGTGCTGCACCTGACCTACTTCGTCATGCTGCAGCGGGGCTACCGGTTCGGCGATCTTTCCCTCGTGTATCCCCTCGCACGGAGCACCGGCCCGATGCTTGCCACGGCGGCCGCCATCGCCTTTTTCGGGGAACGCCCCACGGCGCTTGCGCTGCTGGGCGCTGCGCTGATTGTACTCGGAGCGTTCGCCATATCCTGGAATGGCGGCAATGTCACGGCGCGCGTTCGAACGGGCCTGGCATACGGCGTCCTGGTGGGCGCGCTGATCGCGTCTTACACGCTGTTGGACAAGTATGCCGTCAGCTCCCTGGCAATCTCGCCGGTATTGCTGGACTGGTCCGCCAACCTGGGCAGGGCGACCCTGCTCACCCCTTACGCCTTGACCCGCTGGGATCGCGTGCAGGTCGAGTGGCGCACCCACCGGTCCGAGGCACTCGCCATCGCCGCCCTAACCCCGCTTTCGTACATCCTCGTGCTCACCGCCATGTCCTTCACGCCCGTGAGCTACATCGCGCCAGCCCGGGAGATCAGCATCCTCATCGGCACCTTCCTTGGGACCCGGTGGCTCGGCGAGGGGCACAGCCGGCAGCGCCTCCTGGCCGGTGGGGTCATGATGCTGGGTCTGGTGGCGCTGGCGCTCGGCTGACGGGGGCGAGCGGCGGGCGCCTGAGCCCAACGGCGCAATGCCCACCGATGCACCAGGACGGTCACCGTCGCGATTGACTGACCGGGGCTGCGCGGTTATAGTGCCACGGCAAGCGCATCAGACCGCCCGATGGAAACGGAGGTGCCGAACCGTGCGCAGACGCGTTCTGGGAATCCTCTTTGCCACACTCTTCATCGTGATGGTCGGCTTCGCCATGCTGTTCCCCGTCGAACCGTACTACGTCCGCACGTTCGGCGCGACCAGCCGCACCATGGGGTGGCTGATAGCAAGCTTCTCCCTTGCGCAGTTCGTGTTCAGCCCCATGTGGGGCCGGTTGTCGGACCGGATGGGACGCAAGCCGGTTCTCATGATGGGGCTGGCCGGCTACGCTGTTTCCATGGCCCTGTTCGGGCTGGCGCGGTCGATTCCGGCGCTGTTCGTGACGCGCACGCTGGCCGGCGTGCTCTCCTCGGCCACCCTGCCGACCGCCCTGGCGATCATCGCCGACACCACCACCGAGGAAGACCGGACCCGGGGAATGGGCGTCGTGGGCGCCGCGTTCGGGCTGGGCGTCATCTTCGGCCCCTTCGTCGGAGGGGTGCTCGGCGAGATCAACATCCGGCTGCCGTTCGCGGCGGCCGCCGCGTTGTCCCTCGTTACCCTGGCGCTTGTGGGCTGGATGCTGCCCGAGTCCCTGCGGCGGGACGGGGGAGAGACAACGCAGGCAGCCAGGGGCTCCCGGTGGGCCGCCATTCGCGGTGAGGCAGCGATACTGTATCTGGTGGGCTTCCTGGTCACGTTTTCGCTGGCAGGGCTGGAGACGGCATTCCCTTTCCTGGCCAACGACCGTTTCGGGTTGACCCAGCGCTCGGTGGGGTATATCTACGCCGTTATGGGCCTGGTCGGGGCCGCCGTACAGGGTGGGCTGGTAGGCCGGATGAAGCGGGCCGTCGGGGAGTACGGGATGATCCTCGGCGGATTGCTGACCAGCGGGGCGGGGATGGCGGGCCTCGCCGTTGCGCCGTCTCCGGCGATCGCGACGGCGGCCATCAGCCTGTTTGCCGCGGGCCACGGCTTCATCCGGCCCGCCCTGACATCGCTCGTGTCACAGCGGGCGCGGGTCGGGCATGGGCTGGCCATCGGGGCGCTGAGTTCGATGGATTCGTTGGGACGCATACTCGGGCCGGTCGCGGGCGGCACTCTGTATGTTACCAGGGAACTGCTGCCGTTTGCAGCCGGCTCCGCCATCAACGCGCTGGCTTTTCTGGGCCTGCTCGTGCTCCCTTTGGCCCGGCCAGTGGCGCTCTTAGCGGGTTCACGGGGCGGCCAAACCCCAACGGAGTCGAAGTGATGAGCATTGCTCGAGCGCGAAGCGGCCCAACGCTTCGCCCTCAAGACGGCGACGATATGAACGACGGCGTCCGCCTGACCCTGACATCTACCGCACCGCTCAGCCAGGTGGAGATGGCGTCGGCCTGTTCGGCCGGGACGGCAAAGATCAGGATGCGGTCACCGGCGCAAAGCTCGGTATCCCCGTGCGGGACGAGCACTTCTCGGCCCCGCCGGACAGTCACAACCACACACTCCGCCGGGAGCCGCACCTCAGCCAGACGCCGCCCCACAACGGGCGATCCTTCGGGCAGCAGGACCTCCCTGAAAGCCCCCTGGTCGCGGTGGGCGTCTCGCAGGAAGTCGATGCGCACCGCCACCTCGGACGCGTGCAGGGTGTAGACGTGGTAAGCGCGAAGCACGTCCGAACGCCGCAACCGCCCCACCAGCCGCCGGGGGTCCTCGGGCGAGACGACCGGCAGCATCGCCAAACCGTAGACCGCAAACCGTCGCATGGCCCGCTCCAGCGTATCGTCCGGGTAGACTGTGATGACGCTCGTGCGAGCCACGGCGCCCACGGGCGTTTCACTGGAAGAAACACCTGGCAGCGCTCGCAGATCGGACAGCGAAACGACTCCGACGAGGCGCCCGTCGTCGTCGACGACCAGCAGAGGCTCGTGGTCTTCCTGGATGAGCCGCCGGTAAGCTTTACCAACGGATTCATCCCGGCGAATGGTACCTCTGATTGGCGCCATGGCAGCCGCTACGGTGACCCTCTCCGTGGGTCGGACCTCGCTTCCCCGGACGATGATGATTCCGCGCTTGCTCAGGCGCACCGTGTACATCGAATCCCGGCTCAGCGATCCGTGCACGAAGTAGCTGATGGCGCACGCGCCCATCACGCCCAGCGTCAGGCCCCAGTCCCCGGTCATCTCCAGGATGATGGTAATCGCCGTTAGCGGCGCCTGCGCCGACCCGGCGAAGATGGCGCCCATCCCCACGACCGCGTACGGGCTGCCCTGGATGAAGAGCCCGGGCGCCCACCGATCCAGGACAGCGCCGAACAACCCGCCCACCATCGTGCCCAGATAGAGGGAGGGTGCGAAGACCCCGCCGGAGCCGCCCGAACCGATCGTCACCAGAGTTGCCGCGTACTTGGCCACCAGCAGTTCCGCCATGGTGGCGAGGGATAACTCGCCGCGCACGGCCTGGCTCATGACGTCGTACCCCACCCGGAGGGCCTGGGGGAAGAACAGCCCGATGGCTCCGAGCACCAGGCCGCCCGCTGCTGCCTTCAGCCAGAACGGCGCTCGCCAGCGCTCTGAGAGCGTCTCCACCCGCTCGAGACCCCGCGTATAGGTGACACCGACCAAGCCGGTCAGCACCCCGAGGACCAGCACCGGGAGCAGCAGAACCGGTCGCGCCATCACGTAGGAAGGGGCGGGCAGTACGAGCTCGTTGCCCATGATCGCGGAAAAGGTGGCGGAGCCGGTGACGGCCGCCACGAGCACCGGCACCACCGCACCCATGGCGTAGCTGCCCAGGACGACCTCGAGGCCGAAGAACGCCCCGGCAATCGGCGCGTTGAAAGTGGCGGCAATGCCGGCCGCCGACCCGCACGCCAGCAAGACCGCAATGTACCGGTCAGGCAGGCGCAAGAGTTGCCCGACCACGGAACCAAACGAAGCGCCGATGAGGGCGATCGGCCCCTCCTGCCCCACTGACCCGCCGCTACCGATGGTGATGGCCGGTGAGAGGATCCCAAACCCCGCGACCCGCGGGCGAATGCGGCCACCCCGCAGTGCCAGAGCCTCAAGGATCTGAGGGACGCCGTGCCCCTTTACTTCGGGGGCCAGGTAGCGAGCGATGGCCCCCACGATCACCAGGCCCACGGCGGGGGCGGCCAGCGCCAGGGCGATGCGGGCGACGTCGGATGACCCACCTGCGCCTGGCGCTCCCAGCCAGGGCGAGCCGGCCGGGCTGCTGAACAGCGCCGTGAAGAAGCGAATCATCCAGCGGAACACAATGGCGCCAAGGCCACCGATGACGCCGACGGCTATAGCCAGAACGAGGAGGACGATCGGTTCGCCTCGGGGACCGAAGACGTTCATCCAGGAGCGGCCCGGCTGCCAGCTTATCTCTCGTGATGGCTGTGGGGCTTGTTGCGGTAACGAAGCAGATCCGGCTTTGTCTGAGGCGCTGTCCATGGCGGGACGATCCAACCCTACCCTCCCCACGACGTCCATTCTACCGCAGCGACGCCGGAAGTCTAAACGCCGGTCCCAACAGGACTGTACGCGGTAAGCGGATACTTCACATTCAGTGCAACAGCCACTAGTCGTCCAGGAGCACGACCCGTGCCGGGGCTGCGTCCAGGCCCACGAGAGGTAGCGGAAGGGCCACGAGCCGGTAGCGCCCTGGTGGGACCCTGGCGAGCCGCAGCCCTTCCAGCACGACGACTCCCCGGCCCAGCAAGGTCCTGTGCGTGGGATGGCCCGGTTGCCCCCGTTCGATCCCGAGGGCGTCGATGCCAACGCCGCGTACGCCGCAATCGGCTAAAAACACCGCCGCATCGGCCGACACGTAGACGAAGCTCGCGCTGAACCCTTCTTCCAGCGAGTTTCGGGTCTTGAGCAGCACGAACTCTCCGGCCGCCAGCCCGTGCGGGGCGAGGTCTCCCGGCCGGATCGCGCCGGCGATGGCGGTGAGGTCCAGCACGCGACACGGCCCGACCAGGGCATCCAGTGCGATGCGGTGCACGCCGGCACCATGGGGAAAAACGTGCAGTGGAGCGTCGATGTGAGTGCCCGTGTGCGTGTCCAGGCAGACGCGGCTCTCCCGTACTCCGGCGCCCTTCGGGTCGAAGTCGCGGCTCACGGCGAAAACCGGGCGCTTCTCCTCCCGGTTTGCGTGGACCGCCATCCCCGGGAAAACAGGCATCGACACGTCGAAGATGCGGCCCATCACGTCTCCGCCGCGGTGCCGCTTCGCACGGGAACGGGCGCATTCGTGGCTTCGACATCACGCGCTTCCACCTGGGGCGGCCACCAGCCGAACCCGTCCTGTTGGGGCACGCGCCAGGCCTCTTGAGGGCCCCACGTCCCGGCAGCGTAGTTGGGGAACGCGGCGGGGCTGTCCGCCCACGCCTCGGCGATGGGATCGACGAACTGCCACGCCAATTCGACCTCGTCCCATCGCGTGAAGTGCGTGCCGTCCCCCCGGATGGCGTCCAGGAGCAGGCGTTCGTACGCCTCGGGCGTCCCCAGGCCGGTGCCGCAGTTCTGGCAGAAGTCGAGGGCCACGGGGACCATCCGGCCCGTGCTGCTGCCGGGCTCTTTCGCGTTTATCCGGAGGTAGAGCCCCTCCAGGGGATCGATACGGATGACGAGCCGGTTGGGAACTGGCGGCCCGTTTTCGAAGAGGTTGAAAACGGCAGGGACCGGGCGAAACTGAACGCTCACCTCCGTCGCCTTCACCGGAAGGCGCTTCCCGGTGCGCAGGTAGAAGGGGACGCCCGTCCACCGCTCGTTGTCCACGTACACCTTCAGCGCCACGAACGTTTCGGTTTCGGAGTCCGGCCGCACCCCCGGCTCCTCCCGGTAACCCGGGACGAAAAGGCCCGCCACCCGGCCCGGCCCGTATTGACCTCGCACCGCCTGGCGACGGACGGCCTCCCCGTCCAGCGGCCGGAGCGCCCGCAGCACCCGCACCTTCTCGTCCCGGATGGCCTCGGTCTGGTATCGGGCGGGCGGCTCCATGGCCGTGAGGGCCAGCATCTGCAGCAGGTGATTCTGGACCATGTCCCGCAGAGCCCCCGCCCGGTCGTAGTAGCCGCCTCGCTCTCCCACGCCCGCGGTCTCGCTCACCGTGATTTGAACGTTCGCGACGTGGTGGCGGTTCCACAGCGGCTCGAAGAGCGTGTTGGCGAACCGGATCACGGTGATGTTCTGCACCATTTCCTTGCCCAGGTAGTGGTCGATGCGGTAGATTTGCTCCTCTCTGAACACCTCGAGCAGCCGGTCGTTGAGGCGGCGAGCCGAGGCGAGGTCCCACCCGAACGGCTTTTCCAGCATGACCCGCGACCACCCCGGCCCTTTGCCAGGCACCAGCCCGGCGGCGCGCAAGCGATGAACGATGGGCTCGAAGAGTTCGGGCGCCACCGCCAGATAGTAAAGGTGTCCCACCGGAGCCGCGGCGTGGCCGTCCTGCGTGCTGAACCGGGCAGCCAGCGCCGCGTAGCCCTCGGCCGAACGAACGTCCATCCGCGCGTAGTTCAAGCCTGTCGCAAAGCGCGCCCAGGTTGCCTCGTCGAACGCCTCACCCCTTCGGTCGAGCACGCTCTGCCGAACCAAGTTCCTGAGTCCCTCGTCGCCAAGGTCGCGGCGCCCGACACCGACGAGTGAGAATCGCTCCGGCAAAAGCTCCTGCTGGAGGAGCCGGAAGAGCGCAGGATAGAGCTTTGCTCGGGCGAGGTGCCCGGTGGCTCCGAAGAGAACGAGCACCACAGCGTGGTCGTCCGTCACGACCCGGCCACCCCGGGTTCGACCGGGTGGCCGCCGAACTCGCGGCGCAGGGCGGCGACCAGCCTCGCGGCAAAGCTTTGCGCCTGTTCGGACCGATAGCGCATGAACACGGACGTGGCGATGACCGGGGCCGGCACCCCGAGGGCCAGGGCTGCCTCGGCGGTCCACCGGCCCTCGCCGGAGTGATGCACGACCCCGGCGACGCTTGCAAGGCGGGGGTCCCGCGCCAGGGCACGCTCGGTAAGCTCCATCAGCCAGCCCCGGATGACCGAGCCATGGGACCAGACCGCCGCCACCGCTCGCAGATCGAAGGGGAACGGGGCCTTTGAGAGGACCTCGAACCCCTCGCCGATTGCCTGGAGCATGCCGTACTCGATCCCGTTGTGAACCATCTTGGCGAAGTGCCCGCTGCCGACCGGGCCGGCGTGGAGGCAGCCGCCGGGCACACTGATGTCGCGGAAGACGGGTTCGAGGCGGGCGAAGAGCGCGTCGTCCGCGCCCACCATCGTGCAGGCGCCGTGGCGGGCCCCCTCGATGCCGCCGCTGGTGCCGACGTCGACCAGGTGCAGGCCGTGCGCCCGGAGCCGTTCGGCCCGGCGCAGCGTGTCCTGCCAGTGGGAGTTGCCGCCGTCGAGGATCACGTCACCGGGCTGCAAGAGAGGCAGCAGGGTGTCGATGGTGTCGTCGACGGGTCTGCCGGCCGGCAGCATCAGCCAGACGTGGCGCGGCGACTCGAGCCGGGAGGCGAGGTGCTCGAGGGTGTACGCTCCCTCCATTCCCTCGGATTCGGCCTGCCGCACCTTGTCCGGGGATCGGTTGTACGCCACCACCCGGTGGCCGTGGTCCTTGAGGTTCCGCGCCAGGTTGAAGCCCATCCGGCCCAGGCCGATCAGGCCGAGTTCCACCGCACCGACCCCCGTCAACGTCGCTTCCGGGGTTAGTTTGCGCGGCCGGCGCGAATAGGTTCAGGGCACCGCTTTGCGCGG
>JBFMCJ010000030.1:0-4980 GCA_040754675.1 Bacillota bacterium | reverse complement strand
CCAGGTTGAAGCCCATCCGGCCCAGGCCGATCAGGCCGAGTTCCACCGCACCGACCCCCGTCAACGTCGCTTCCGGGGTTAGTTTGCGCGGCCGGCGCGAATAGGTTCAGGGCACCGCTTTGCGCGGCCTACCACGCGGTCGACCGGGCGGCCCAGCACGATGACCGTACATCACCGCCATTTGGTAGGATAGGGGCGGTAGTTCAGAGGCCACTCCCGCCGGCCATAAGCTGCAGGACGGCTTCCCGGCGGGGGATTGGGGTCACACACCCCTTACCCGTTGTGGTCAGCGCAGCCGCAGCGGCCGCGAACCGCGTCGTCCATTCCAGGCTGTGCCCCGAAACCAGACCGATGGCAAAAGCCGCGTCAAATGTGTCCCCCGCGCCCCCCGTATCGACCACCGGGACGCGGACGGCCGGCGCATGTACTCGGGCTCCGTCCGCCGTGCCCACCAGGCAGCCGTGTTCCCCCAGCTTGAGAGCCACGATCCGGGGACCCCTGCCCAGCAGGTAGTCCAGGTTGGCCTCTGGATCGTTCATCCCGCTGATGGCACGAGCTTCCTCGATATTCGGCAAGACGATGTCTGCATGCCGTATGGCCTCGATGATGAGGCCCCGGGCCCGCTTCAGCGGCCACAGCCGCAGTCGCAGGTTCGGGTCATAGCTGAGCCAGGCGCCGGCCTCGCGCGCGAGTTCCAGCGCGCGGAACACCGCGTCGCACGCTGAGGTGCTGATAGCCTGGGTTATTCCGCTGGTGTGAAACAGCCGCACTCCCCTGAACTGCTCGGGGGAAAGGTCCTCGGGGCTCAGGGTGCTGGCCGCCGACCCTCTGCGCACGTAGGCGAAATCATGCACTCCGTCCGGCCGCCACGACATGAAGTAGACGCCGGTGTACCCGCCCGGCACCACCCTCACCCGGGAGGTGTCCACGCCTTCTCGGGCCCACAAGTCCATCAGCGCCTGGCCGAACTCATCGTCCCCGATCCGGCAGAGGTAGGCCGCCTGTCCGCCAAGACGGGCGACGGCGACGGCGAAGTTGGAGGTGTCGCCGCCGAACCCGCGAGCGAAGGTCGCGGCGTCCTTCAGGGGCCCCCGCTCCACGGCCGTAAACTCCACCATGGGCTCGCCCATGGACAGGATGAGAGGGGCCGGCTCAGATCCGGGCATACTTCGCGATGACCTCCGCAAGCGGGGGTCCTTCCCGGATCTCCCGTCCCATTCGAGCCTCCACTTGGTGACTCGTGAAGCCCCGGATGCCCTGGTGATCGGGAGCGTTGGACACCCAGGCGGTCGCTGTCTTGGAAAAGCCCCGGATGAGTTCGTCCAGTTCAGTGGTTGGCATCGCTCGACCCTCCTCCGAACAGTGGCGCCGAACAACCCAGAGCCCGGGAAATGAGCCGTGCGGTCTCATTGACCTGCCGGCCCAGCTCTTCCACGCGATCCGGCGGGACATGGAAAACGGGACCCGACACGCTGATGGCCCCCAGCACCTCCCCTGTGTGTCGGTAGACAGGTGCTCCAACGCACCGGATCCCGTCCTCATTCTCCACGTCGTCTACGGAAAAGCCCCGCCGTCGAGACCTGTCCAGGTCCTCAAGAAGCTCTTCTGTGGTCTTGAGGGTGCGGGCCGTCCTGGGAACCAGACGGATCTTCTGAAGGATTTGCTGAACGTCAGCGGGCGGGAGGGCCGAGAGAATCGCCTTGCCAAGGGCTGTGCAGTACACCGGGTTGCGGGTCCCGACGTACGAAGCCATCCGGATGTTGGCCGGGGAGTCCAGCTTCTCCACGTAAACGACTTCTGTGCCGTCCAGCACGGCCATGTGAACCGTCAGCCGGGTCGTGTCCCGCAGCTCGGCCAGATACGGCCGGGCTACCTCACGAAAGTCGAGGCGGCTCAGGACGCGCCCGCCCAGTTCGATGAGGCGCAAACCGAGCTGATAACCCGACCCATCGGGCAGCTCTTCCACGTAACCCAGGCGCCGCAGCGTGACCAGGAAACGGTGCACCGTCGCCTTGTGCATCCCGGTGACCCGGGCCAGCTCTGACACGCCGGCGCTCTTGCGCGCCAGCGCGTCGATGATCTGAAACACCCGCTCCACGGACTGGACGGGGGCAACGCCGCGACGTGCCCTGGCATCGCTCTGCCTGGTTTGTCGTGCGTCTTGCACTTTGATACCACCGTCTCGGGCGCCGGCCTGTAAGCGAGTACGACGCCTCCGCACACTTTCCTTCCTTTATCGTCCGGTTTCCTTGACGGCAAAAGAGCTGCTAACCGCCCATAAACATGGTGCCGAGGACCGCGTTACGCCTTCCTTAAGCGGCGCTCCCTGGAACTGGCAGGGGATCTCGCGGCCTACGAGCGCCTGCTTGGCGACGCGCGAGGTAATGCAGCGGCCATCCAGCGGTTCCCCGGAGGCTTGATATTATGATGCATATGCATTAAAATGCCCCCGGGTGATAGACTGTGCGGACGACGATTGACCTGCCCAACGACAAGAGGGCCAGGCTGGCGGCCATTGCTGCCCGTCGGGGTCTGCGGGGCTATTCGGAGCTGATCAACGAGGCGGTGGAGCGTTTCCTGGAGGAAGAAGAGAACAGACAGGCACAGATAGCCAAGGTCTTGGCACTTCGTGGCGTGCTCACCGATCAGCAGGCCAGGGAAGTCGAGCAACGGATCCGCGAGGTGTGGTCTCGGTGGAGATAGTCATCGATACTTCGGTTGTGATCGGCTTCTTGCGAGGACACGAACCCGAGGCGTCGCTTCTTGCCCAGCTCGTGACAGACGGGCGCGCCATGTTAACCGCCGTAACGGTGTTCGAACTTGAGTCCGGGTTGCGCGGGTACGACCAGTTGCTCAACCAGATCGCGACCTTCTCAGAGGTGATGCCAGTCCTGCCGCTTGATCTCGAATCGGCACGCCGGGCCGGGCAAGAGGAACGACGTTTGCGGCAACGGGGCGTCGCCGTTGGCGTCGCTGACGTGCTCATCGCGGGGATTTGCCTGGCCCGCAAAAGGCCTCTGCTGACCCTTAACCGTGAACACTTCTCCAGAATTGATGGCTTACGAGTCCTTACGCCCAACCGGATGGAGTCGTAAGCTGGATCAGAGGAAGAAGTCCAGGTTCGCCTCCGGATCCTCCATGCACTGGTTGAACGAGCTTCCTCGATGCTCGGGAAAACGATGCCCACCTGCCGCATCGCCTCGATGATCAGGCCCCGAGCTCGGTGCGGCGACCACAGCCTCGCACGCCCCTGAACTGCTCAGGCGAAAGGGCCTCGGGGCTCAGGGTACTGGCCGCCGACACTCTGCGCACGTAGGCGAAATCAGCTCCGTCCGCCCACCATAACATTGCCGCACCGCATCCAATCCCGCGGGCTCTGGTTGACGAACTGCTGCAGGGCTTGCTCGTCGCCGCCGTACCGCTCCGCCATCCCGGCCGCTGTCTTTCTCCCTCCCTCAAGCAGCAGGCCCCTGAACGTAAAAGGCCCCCCACCGACGACGCCCCGATCGCCCCAGCAGCGGTAGCAACGGTTCGACAGACGCCTCTAACCGACCCCGTGCCTCCTGCAAAACGCTATACCGTCTGAATCTCGAAGTCGAACAACTCCTTCGACGGAAGGTCGATTCTCCGGTGGACCTTCGCGGAGTAGACGGCGGCCAGCAGGGTCTGGGTCACCCCTAGCGCGACGCGGCCGGAGTGCGGCGGCTGCCTTCCCTCACGCAGCGCGTTCACGACCGCCTCCACCGACCGCAGGATGGCCTCCTGTTCCGTATCCTCGACGGGCACGGAGGTCCATCCCCGGCCCACCACGCCGTACCGAAGGGACCAATCGCCCGGCGCCTCGACCTTGATGATGCCCTCGGACCCCACAACCCGGTGGTAGTAGCCCGGCGCGACCTCGTGGCCCGTAAAAAGGACGTGCTCCACCCCGTTCTCGAAGTGGAAGTGGGCCACGCCGCTATCTTCCATGGGATACCCGTGGTGCTGGCGGCCGGACGAGTAATCCAGCGCGGCGAGCACCCATGCCACGGGGCTCCGGCCGTTAAAAAACGACACCATGTCAATCCAGTGGGTTCCCCAGGTCACGATGTCCCAGGGCCCGCACGCGGAAACGACGTGCTTCAACTCCCCGATGACGCCTTCGGCAATCAGGTCGCGCACCTTTTTCCACGGGTCGGCAAAAGGGCGCTGGTGGTTGACCGCGAGGATGACCCCTGCCTGCTCGCAGGCTTCCACCATCTGCGCCGCCTGGCGCAGCGACAGGGCCATCGGCTTCTCGCACAGGATGGCGCGGACACCGGCCCGGGCCGCTTCGAGCGTAATGGACGCATGAGTCTGCGGCCACGTGCAGATGCTGAGGATGTCGATGGAATCCTCCTTCAACATCTGTCGGTAGTCTTTGTAAAGCCGGCTGACCCCGTACTCTTCCCCAAACTGGTGCAACCTAGATTCGTTCAGGTCGGCCGCGGCCCACACATCGACGCCCAGCGCTCGAAACGCCCGGGCATGGGCTCGCCCGATGCTGTGCGCGCCCCCGCTTCCGGGCCCCGGTCCTCCCACACCGATGATCGCCGCCTTCACACCAAACCCCACTATATCCTCTCTAGCGGGCCATCCACCCGCCGTCGACGCTGAGGATCGCCCCGTGCACGTAGTCAGAGGCCGCGGAGGCAAGGAAGACCACCGCACCGGCCAGATCCTCTGGCTGCCCCCAGCGGCCGGCCGGAATTCGCTCTAGAATGGCGCGGCTCCGGACCGGGTCTTCGCGAAGTGGCTTCGTGTTGTCGGTGGCCATGTATCCCGGCGCGATGGCGTTGACGTTGACCCCCCGCCCGGCCCATTCATTGGCTAGCCCGAAGTTGCTCAACTTGAAGTCCCCCGATTTGCCGTTATGAAGCCATTTGCTGTCGTTTCAGGGCGAGGCCTTCTGTCTACCCATTGAGACAAGCGAGTGGAGGCCGACCCGGGCCAAGACCTCCC
>JBFMCJ010000029.1 GCA_040754675.1 Bacillota bacterium | reverse complement strand
GCCAAGCGCGGCAATCGCGCGGGGCCGGCGAGTGGGGGAAGGAAGGGGGACCGCCGTGTTTTACACGTTCAACCTCAAGGCCGTACGGTGGTGGGTGGTGGGGCTCCTGGCCGGCCTGATGGGCTGGGCCGTGTGGTCGGTCGTCGACCGCAACTCGTGGGGTTCCGCTGTGCCGGTGGCGTTCGAGAGGAACTTCGCGCCCGCTCCGGCCCTGCCCGCTGCGGGTTCCTCGACGGTGCCGGAGGCGCGCTCACCGGTGGTGCCGGGGGACGAATCGCTGGTTCCCACCGCTGCCGAACCGCCGAGGGCCGAGACGCTGCCCGCGGGCCGGAGGATGGACCCGGATGAGTTCAGGTTGAGCCGGGAGAGGTTGCGCAGCCAGGAAATGGAACTCGCAAGGCAAATCCTGGATGACCCCCAGGCGTCGGAGGCACGCAAGACCGAGGCGCAGCGCCAGCTACTGGAACTGCTCCAGCGGAGCCGCCGGGAACTGGAGATCGAGCAGTTGCTGGCTGCGGCGGGGATCACCAATGCGGCGGTGAGCATCGGGGAGTCAGGGGTGCAGGTGGTGGTGCCGCAGCCGGTCACGGCGCAGGGCGCCGCCCGGATCGGGGAACTGGTGGCACGAATGGCAGGAGTTCGCAGGGAAGATATTTCTATCATTGACAGCCTGACCGCTTTCGGGCCGGAAGGGGCCTGGCAGGAAAGCGGCCGGCCGCGGTGAACTACGTGGGCTGTGATGCGCTGGGCCGGGCGGGGGACGCGGCGGGGGCGCTTGGGCAGTAGGAGAGGGGCAACGTGATCGACGGCGCGGTCCGTTTGACGCTCAAGGAGATAAAGGAACTCATTCGTGTCCTGGACGAGACTGACGTTGCCGAGCTGACCGTCGAGAGCGACGGGGTCAAGATTTCCATCCGCAAGGCGGCGGCGTTCGGGCCGGCCAGCACGCCGGGCGCGGCTCCCGTTGCGCCCCAGTCGCCGGCCGCCCTGCCCCCCGAGGCCCAGGGGGCGGACAGCGCGCACGCGGGTGCGGCTTCCGCTCTCGAGACGAAGGTGGCGGCACCGGCAGAGGACGAGCGGATGGTGACCATCCGGGCTCCCATGGTGGGCACCTTCTATCGCGCGCCGGCCCCCGAGGCGCCGCCGTATGTGGAGGTCGGCCAGGTGGTGGAGCCGGGCCAGACGCTCTGCATCATCGAAGCCATGAAGCTGATGAACGAGATCGAGGCCGAGGTCAGGGGGAGGGTGGCCGCCATCCTGGTCGAAAACGGCCAGCCCGTCGAATACGGCCAGCCGCTGATGAGTCTGGAGCGGCTGTGAGCCCGGTCGCATCCCGCCTGTGCACTGTGCGTAGTCCCTACGCCCCCTGATTCCCCGTCGTCGAGGTGACACTATCGCCCGTGTTCGAGAAGGTGCTGATCGCCAATCGCGGGGAGATCGCGCTGCGGGTCCTCCGGGCCTGCCGGGAGCTGGGCATCCGGACGGTCGCCGTTTACTCCGAGGCGGACAAGGAGAGCCTCCCGGTACGGCTGGCCGATGAGGCCTACTGCATCGGCCCGGCTCCGTCGGCCAAGAGCTACCTGAACATCCCCAACATCATCAGCGCGGCCCTGCTTTCCGGGGTCGACGCCATTCATCCCGGCTACGGGTATCTGTCTGAGCGCGCCGACTTCGCGGAGATCTGCGAAAGCCACGGCCTCGTCTTCATCGGCCCTCCGTCGGCGGCCATCGAGCTGATGGGGGACAAGGTCAAGGCGCGGCGCCGGGTCCAGGAGGCCGGCGTTCCCGTGCTGCCGGGCAGCTCCGAGCCGGTCGGCGATCATGAGGCCCTGGAGGTGGCCGAATCCATCGGCTACCCGGTGATGGTGAAGGCGGCCGCGGGCGGCGGCGGCCGCGGTATGCGGGTTGCGCGCAGCCCCGAAGAACTGCGGCGCGTGCTCTCGGCCGCCCGGGCTGAGGCGCAGGCATCGTTCGGGGACGGGTCGGTTTACGTGGAGCGCCTGCTGGAGGGCGCCCGCCACGTGGAGATTCAGGTGCTCGCGGACCAGAGCGGCCACATGGTTCACCTGGGCGAACGGGAGTGCTCGATTCAAAGGCGCCACCAGAAGGTGATCGAGGAGGCGCCCTCGCCTGTGGTGGACGAGGGGCTCCGCCGGCAGATGGGCGAGGCCGCCATCCGGGCGGCCCGGGCGGTGGGGTACGTCAACGCCGGGACCGTGGAGTTCCTGCTCGATTCCGATCGGCGCTTCTACTTTTTGGAGATGAACACGCGCATCCAGGTCGAGCACGGGGTCACCGAGATGGTGACGGGGGTGGACCTGGTCAAGGCCCAGCTCCGCATCGCGGCCGGCGAGGAACTGTCGCTTTCGCAGGAAGACATTCGCCTGGACGGGCATGCCGTCGAATGTCGCGTCAACGGGGAGGACCCGGAGAGCTTCGTGCCCTCTCCGGGCACCATCACCTCGGTCCACCTCCCCGGGGGCCCGGGAATCCGGGTGGACACGGCCATCTTCCCGGGATACGTGGTGCCGCCCTATTATGATTCGCTTTTGGCCAAGCTGATGGCGTGGGGCCAGAACCGCGAGGAGGCACTTGCGCGCATGGCGTCGGCGCTCCGGGAGTTCCAGGTCGAAGGGATCCGCACCAACCTGGGCTTCCTGCGCCGGATCGTGGACAGCGGCGAGTTCAGGCGGGGCGAGATCTCCACCGACTTCGTACAGCGCTTCCTGCAGCAGGAGGCCCGCCGGGCGGCCGTTTGAGTCTGCTATAATGGGCTTGCGCTTTGGGGCGAGCCTCGAGGAGGGGTTCCGGTGAATTCCGATCAGTGGCCGGGTGAGCGGCGAGGCGCTGTGCCGCCTGCTTCCGGTACCGAGCCAAAGGTGGTGGCGGCGGACGGCGGCGACAGCTTCATCGAGTCCCAGGAGGGCGAACTCGGCGAGGTTCGCATCGCCAACGACGTGGTCAGCACCATCGCGGGACTCGCCGCCATTGAGGTGGAGGGCGTGGCTGGCATGAGCGGGGGCATCGCCGGGGGTATCTCCGAGATGCTCGGGCGCCGCAATCTCTCCAGGGGGGTCAAGGTGGAGGTCGGCCAGCACCAGGCGGCTCTCGACATTTACATCATCGTCAACTACGGGGTCCGAATTCCCGACGTCGCCTGGCGGGTGCAGGAGAACGTCAAGCGGCAGATCGAGACCATGACGGGCCTCGAGGTCAGCGAGGTCAACGTTCACGTCCAGGGCGTCCAACTGCCGCAGGCAGAGCGGACCGAGGAGAGCCGGGTTCGATAGGCCTTCAGGCGCGACGTCCAGGAAGGGGATACGGGGTGCACCCGCTTTCGCCCACCGCAGCACCGCACCGCGTCGACGAGCTCAAGGCCAGGCTTCCCATCGCCGACCGTCTGCTCGTGCTGTTGACAGGCCTCCTGGTGATGGCCGCCGGGTTTACCGCGCTGGCCATGGGCCTGTTCGGCTGGGACGGAGCGCTGGCGCTTTCGACGTGGGTTTCGGAGCGCGCGCTGCAGGGGCGCGTCGCGCAGACGGTGGCGGGCGCGGTCCTGGCGCTGCTGGGCGCCGCGGCGCTGCGGCCGGCGCTGAGCCCTGTCAGTTCGGAGCGCAGCATCGTACGCGCCACGGGACTCGGGGAGGTTCACATCTCACTGCGTGCCATTCAGACCCTGGCGCGCAGGGCCGCGGCACAGGTGCAGGGCATCCGGGAGGTGGAGGTCCAGATCCAGCCTTCGAGCACGGGCGATGTCAACGTGCAGCTTGCGCTGACGGTGGCTCCGGACCAGAGCATTCCTGAGCTTTGCGACGAAGTGCAGGCTCGCATCGACCAGTACCTGCGGCAGACGGCGGGAGTAAGCTGCGGGCAGATCAAGCTGATGGTGCGCGGTATCTCCCGCGAGGCCCATCGGTCCCGGCCCGACTAGGGGGCGTCGCGCGAGGGCGGACGAGCGGTATTATGGGCAGCAGGCGGCTGGCACGGGAGGTAGCGCTCCGGGTACTGTTCCAGGTGGACGTGGGCAAGGCCAATGCCCAGGCAGCCCTGGAGCGCAGCCTCAGGGAGGTGCAGCTTCCTCCGGCCCAGGAGGCTTTTGCACGCCAGCTCGTGGAGGGTACGCTGTCCCACCTGCAGGAGATCGACCGGCTCATCGCCCGTTTCGCCATCGATTGGACCCTCGAACGGATGGCCAACGTGGACCGCAACGTGATGCGGATGGCCCTCTTCGAAATCCTCTACTTGAAGGAGATTCCCCCTGGCGTCTCCATCAACGAAGCCGTCGAACTGGCCAAGAAGTACGGGGACACCGAATCGGGCAAGTTCGTGAACGGCATCCTGGGCAATGTGGTGCGGCATGTTCAGGAACGCTGACGCAAGCGCTCCAAGGGCGCCGTGGGCCCAGGAAGCCCTGTCCACCCAGGTCCTGACCGTCACGCAGCTTACCGAGCGCATCCGGGCGCGCCTCAGCGCGGACCCCCGCCTGCAGCAGGTCGCCGTCACCGGGGAGGTCACGGGCTTCAAGGCGCACTCGGCTTCGGGGCACCTGTACTTCGCCCTGAAAGACCGGACGAGCCGCCTGGCTTGCGTCATGTTTCGGAGCCAGGCACAGCGCCTGGCGTTCACCCCGCAGGACGGCATGCAGGTGCTGGCCACAGGCTACGTGGACGTGTACCCCGCGGGCGGGCTCTACCAGCTTTACGTGCAAAACCTGTACCCGGTGGGGCTGGGGCTGCTTTACGCGCGCTTGCGCGAGCTGTACGAACGCCTGAGCCGGGAGGGGCTCTTCGATGAGCAGCGCAAGCGGCCCATCCCCCGCTGGCCAAGGGCCGTGGGGGTGGTTACGTCCCTGGACGGGGCCGCGCTTCGGGACATCGAGGCCGTCTTCCGGCGGCGCAGCCCCCGCACGCCGCTCATCGTGTCGCCTGCGCAGGTGCAGGGCGAGGGGGCGGCCGCGAGTATCGTGCTGGCGCTCGAACGGATCGTTCGGTGGCCGGACGTGGACGTGGTGATCGTAGCTCGGGGCGGGGGCGCGGCGGACGAACTGTGGGTTTTCAACGACGAGCGGGTCGTCCGGGCGGTGGCGGCCTGTCCCCGGCCTGTGGTCTGTGCCGTGGGCCACGAGACCGATGTGACGGTGGCGGAACTGGCGGCAGACAGGCGGGCGCCCACCCCCTCGGCCGCGGCCGAGATCGCGGGGCCTGACGAGGCGGCCGCGGCGGCGGCATTGGAGCAGCACCGCCTGCGGCTGCGGCGGGCCATGCTTCGCCACCTGAGCGGTGCCCGGGAGCGCTTCGAGCGGGCGGCCCGTCACCCTGCCCTCGTCCGGCCGGGGCGGTGGATGGGGCACTTCCGCCAGCGGCTGGACGACCTCGTGCTGCGGGGCGGCGTGGCGGCCCGGCGGGCGGTGGAAAAGCCCAGGCTGTCGCTGGTGGAGCTGGCCGGGCGCCTGTCTGCGGCAAGCCCGCTGGACGTGCTCCGGCGCGGCTACGCCCTGGTGCAACAGGAGGCGAGCGGCAGGTGGGTGAGGAAGGCAAGCGAGGTAAGCCCGGGCGAACGGGTGAGCGTGCGGATGCTGGACGGCGCGCTGCGATGTCTCGTCGAGGCCCGCCTTGACGGGGCGTTCGCCCGGCCGGAAGCGCCCGAGACCGCCCGGGCCGGGGAGGTGTAGAGGGCCGATGAACGGTTCCGACCATGAGGTGCAGCCAGGGGCTCAGGAGGCTCCGGGGACGGCACTGAGCTTTGAAGAGGCACTGGCGCGCCTGGAGCAGGCGGTGGTGCGGCTCGAGTCCGGGGAGTTGACGCTGGAGCAAGCGCTGGCCGCTTACGAAGAAGGCGTGCGCATGGCCAGGGTATGTGCGAGCCGCCTCCAGCAGGCCGAGGCCAGGCTCGCCGTGCTCACCGAGCAAGAAGGGCGCCTCATGCTGCAGCCACACGAGGGGCCCGGGCCCAGGGCCAATGGATGAAGCTCGCCAGGTTCGTGAGGTGGCGTCGTACCTGGACCGGTGGGCGGCCCGGGTGGATGAGGAGCTCCGCGCGCTGCTCCCGCCCGAACCAGAGGCGCCGGGGATTCTGCACCGGGCCATGCGGTACTCGACGCTGGCCCCGGGTAAGCGGCTGCGGGCGGTCCTGGCGGTAGCGGGATGCGAGGCGGCGGGAGGCGATGGCTTCAGGGCCCTTCCGGCAGGGGCCGCCATTGAGATGATCCACGCGTACTCCCTCATCCACGACGATCTTCCCGCCATGGACAACGACGACTGGAGGCGCGGCCAGCCGAGCTGCCACCGGGCGTTCGGTGAGGCGGCGGCCATCCTGGCGGGCGATGCGCTGCAGACGCTCGCGTTCGAGGTACTGGCTGATCTCCCCCGGCATTCGGGCGTGAGCGCGGCGACGGCCCTGGCCATCACGGGGGTCGTCGCCCGGGCCGCTGGAAGCCGCGGCATGGCAGGCGGCCAGGCGGCGGACCTGGCGGCAGCGGGACGAAGCGTCGACAGGACGGAGCTGGACTTCATCTACCGTCACAAGACCGGCGCTCTGATCCGCGCCGCGGTCGTCTCCGGGGCGCTGGTGGCCCTGGACTCGGGGGATGAGGGCCTCAACCACCCGGTGACCCGGGCGCTGGCCGCGTATGCGGAGTCTGTGGGCGTGGCGTTTCAGATCGTCGACGACCTTCTGGATGCCGGAGACGACGCGGCCGGCCAGGAGGCAAGCTACCCGCGCCTTTTCGGCGTCCAGGAGGCCGCCCGCCAGGCCGACCGGCTGACGGCAAAGGCGATTGAAGTGCTGGCGCCACTCGGTTCGCGGGGTGAAACCCTGAGGGCGCTGGCGCGCCTTTTGCGAAACCGCACCGTCTGATGTATAGTGAAGCTGCCCCCTCACGGCGGGTGGCGCAGTATCCTAGTCGGGGCGCCGGCTGTTCTTGAGGACGGGCCTAAAAATCCGTCGAGGGCACATCGATGAAGTCCCTGGTGGCGGCTGCGGACGCCCAGTCCGGGGTGGCTGCTGGGGGTTAAGGCAGTGGGGCGATCTGCAAAGGCATGCAGGCGTTGACCCTGCTGCCGCGGAGACCCATGTACGTGGGGCGCCCGCCGCAACCGAAGGAGGCCGGGCAAACTACGGCGTGGGCCCAGAACCTGCACGCGGTGTTGACGCATGAGGGGCCGGAGGCTCCGGGTGCCTGCGCTGGGTGCAGTGTAGCCTGCCTTGAGCCGCCGCGCGGGAGGGCTACTTTCGCAGGTCCTGCCCGTCAGGGCCCGGACGGCTAGACCGAAGCGGCCTGAAAGCGCGGGGGCAAAAGAGGCTAGAGAACGGTGCGCCCCGTCGAGGAAAACTCCTAGGCTGTCCTCCCTGCATTTGAGGGGCGCCTTGGGGATTGCGGTGTGGACTAAGTGGTAATCCAGCCCTGCTGTCGGCGACGCGGCAGAGCGGCCGGAAAGGGGAAACCGCCGGCCCGGCGACGGGCCGGAGGGCTGTCTGGGAAAACCTGCTGGACCTGAAGCCACAATATTTACTCAAGGCGCTGCCACCCGTCGAGGGGTTCAAGGCACAACAGGGGCGGCGGCAGGCGGGACACAGAGGAAGTTCCGCCCTGCCGCCGCCGTTCGTGACAGCGGGACGATGAAAGGGGAAGGGTTCTGGGATCGGTGGACAGTCGCCCCCTCAGGCGCTTCGTTAGCGTTGGGTTCGGTGCTGCTGCGATCTCCCTGGTGCTGGCTTCCCTGAGCGCCGGGGCGACCGCTTCACTGGGCCTTCCTGCCAGCGTTCTGGGGCTCGTCGCCGTCATCGGGGTGGGTGTCCTGTTCGACATCATCGGCGTCGCCGCCACCGCCGCCACCGAGGAAGGCTTTCACGCCATGGCGGCCGACCGCGTCGTCGGGGCCCGGCAGGCCATCTGGATCGTGCGAAACGCCGACCGCGTCGCCAACTTCACGAACGACGTGGTCGGGGACGCCGCGGGCATCCTATCGGGCGCCATCGGGGCGGCGCTGGTGGCCGAGCTCGCCGCCCGCCAGGGAGCTTCTGCCCAGGCGTGGGCCAGTGCCGTCATGGTGGCCCTGGTTTCCGGGCTGGCGGTGGGCGGGAAGGCCGCATTCAAGTCCTTCGCCATCCGGCGCGCCAACGATGTGGTCTTCACCATCGGGCGGGCCGTTGCCACCCTTGAGCGGCTGGTGGGCCGCTCCCTTTTGGGGGCGAGTTCCGTGCCCCGAAAGCGCTCTTCAAACGGCAGGCGGAGGTCGCGGGTGGTGCGGGAGAGGATGCGCCCCCGTTGAAGGCCGGCGGCCGGCGCGGCAGGCCTGAGGGGCCCGACGTCCGGGCAGGAGCCGACCCGGAGCAGGCCGGGGCCATTCGGGCGGATCAGCTTCTCGTCCGGGAGGGCCTGGCCGAAAGCCGGGAACAGGCCCAGGAGCTGATCCGCTCGGGGCGGGTGCGGCTCGAGGGGAAGGTACTCGACCGGCCGGGGAGACGCCTTGCGCCCACGGCCCGGCTGGAGGTGGGGGAGCCCCTTCACCCCTATGTGAGCCGCGGCGGGCTGAAGCTCGAGCGGGTGCTGCGCACGGTTCCCATCCCCACGCAGAGTGCGGTGGCCATGGACGTGGGCGCCTCGACGGGCGGCTTTACCGACTGCCTGCTCCAGCACGGGGTTCGCAAGGTCTTTGCCGTGGACGTGGGCTACGGGCAGCTCGCCTGGCGGCTGCGGACCGATCCCCGGGTGGTGGTGCTGGAGCGCACCAACATCCGTTACCTTGACCCGGGGCGGCTTGGCGAGCGGGTCGATATCATCACGGTGGACGTTTCGTTCATCTCCGTCACCCTGTTTCTCTCCCATCTCACCCGGTTTTTCGCCGCGGAAGGATGGGCGGCCATCCTGGTGAAGCCCCAGTTTGAAGCCGGGCGCGCCCAGGTGAAGAGAGGCGGGGTGGTCAGGGACCCCGCCGTGCACCGCGAGGTCCTGGAGAAGGTGGCGCGGGCCGGAATGGAGGCCGGCTTCGGCGTCGAAGCCATGGTGGCGAGCCCGATCCTGGGGCCGAAAGGCAACGCGGAATTCTTCATCGTATTCAAATGGCCGGGTGTAGCGTGTTGTGCCGGACAGCTCCGGTCGTTCATCGAGGCGGCGCTGGCCGGGGCACCGTACCCGGCGAAGGAGGAGGCGTAGCACACCTGGCCCGTGTTAGTCGGCTGATCCTGGCTCCCCACCGGGAGAAGAGCCAGGCCCTGGAGCTGGCCATGGGCCTGGTGGAACGGATCGGCCAGCTTGGCGCCAGGGTTTGGCTGGACGCCTCCGCTGCGGAGGCGCTGAACCGCCCCGACCTGGCCTGGCCGCAAGGGAGCTGGGCCGGCGCGGATGCCGTGGTGGTGCTGGGCGGCGACGGGGCGCTGCTGCACGCGGCCCGCCAGGCGGCGCCCCTCGGGGTGGCCGTTCTGGGGGTCAACGTGGGGCGCCTCGGTTTTCTGGCGGAGGTCGAGGCGTCGGAGTTCCCGTCCATGCTGCAGAGCCTGGTCGAGGGTGACTTCCGAGTGGAGGAGCGCATGATGGTCGAGGCGCTCCTGATGCGAGAAGAGCGCGAGTCCGGAAGCTTCCTCGCCCTGAACGACGTGGTGGTGGCCCGTTCCACGTTCAGCCGCATCGCGCGGCTCGAGGCGCGCGCCGGGGACGCGGTCATCGGCAGCTTCCCGGCGGACGGCCTCATCGTGGCCACCCCCACGGGTTCCACCGCCTATTCGCTCTCGGCCGGCGGCCCCATCGTCCATCCCCTGCTGGACTGCCTCGTCATCACGCCTATCTGCCCGCATTCGCTGGCCGCGCGACCCGTGGTGATCCGGCCGGAGGAGACGGTGACCATCTCCGTTCAAGGGCCGAGCGACGAACTGGTGCTGACCGTGGACGGGCAGCAGAGCCAGACCATGCGCCCGACCGACGTCGTGGTGGTGCGGCGGGCGCCGTTCCGGGCGCGCCTTGTGCGCCTGAGCGGGCGTTCGCCTTATACCGTGTTGCGCCAGCGATTGAGCCATCCGGAGGTGTAGGGGCGCGCAGATGAAAGCCCGGCGTCAGTCGGCCATCCTTCGCATCGTGCGGGACGTGCCCATCCAGACGCAGGAAGAGATGATCGAGTACCTCCGCCGACAGGGCATCCGTGCCACCCAGGCGACCATTTCCCGGGACATCAAGGAACTGCGCCTGGTGAAGGTGCCCACGGGAGACGGCCGCTACCGCTACGCGCAAGCCCGGGAACCCGACATGGCGGAGCGGCTGGCCCGCGCCCGGCGCGCCATTCAGGAGTACGTGGTGGGCGTGGAGGCGGCGGGCCACCTGGTGCTGGTTCGTACGCTTTCCGGGACCGCCAACGCCGTCGCCGCGGCGCTGGACGGCCTCAACTGGCCCGAGATCATCGGTACCATCGCCGGAGACGACTCGATTCTCGTGCTGGTGCGGCCGGCGGGGCAGGCCCGGCTGGATCCGAACTCCAGGCTGGTGCTTGACCGGATCCTGCAGCTGCGCTGATGGTGCGCGGACGGGCGGGGGGTGTTGCGGCTGCTTCGGGAGCTGTACGTCGAAAACCTCGCGCTGCTGGAAAAAGCACGCGTCCCTTTCGGGCGGGGTTTCAACGTGCTGACGGGGGAGACCGGCGCCGGCAAGTCCCTGGTGCTGGACGCGCTGGGCGTGGCCGTGGGGCAGCGTGCCACCTCGGAGCTTGTGCGCGCGGGTGCGGCGCAGGCCAGGGTCGAGGCCTCGTTCGAGGTGGACGAGTCCTCTCCGCTGGGCCAACAACTTGCCGCGATGGGATCTGCTCCCGAGGACGGCCTGGTGATCCTGTCCAGGGAGTTCACGGCCTCAGGGCGCAGCCGAAGCCGCATCAACGGCCGGATGGTCACCACGGGGGAACTGGCGAGGCTTGGGGAGCTTCTCGTCAGCATCCACACGCAGCACGAAAGCCAGCGCTTGCTCCTGCCCTCGGCCCAGCTCGCGCTGCTCGACGCCTTCGCCGGCGAAGAGGCCGTGAAGCTGGCGGCCGAGGTCGCGCGCACGTGGCAGGAGATGCAAAAGCTTTCTCAGGAACTCGAAGCGCTACGCCAGGGTGAACGCCAGAGGCTTCACGAGCTCGATCTCTTGCGCTTCCAGATCGACGAGATCGCGGCGGCCCGGCTTTCTGCAGACGAAGAGCCCGAGCTGCTGGCGGAGCACGCGCGCCTGTCCAATGCGGCACGGCTTCAGGAGCTTTTGGGCGAGGCCCTGGAGAGCCTGGCCGGTCAGGGGGGCCTAGACGGCAGCGCTGCGAGCATGGCGGCCGCCGCCGGCCGGGCGCTTTCCGAGGCCGCCGCTCTCGACCCCGAGGCCGCGCCGCTCGCCGGGGAACTGCGCACCCTGAGCGAGCAGCTTGCGGAGCTTGCGCGGGCGGTGCGCCGGCACCTGGAGCGCTGCGAGCCGAACCCGTCGCGGCAGGCCGAGGTGGAGGCGCGCCTCGACCTCATCGACCGCCTGAAGCGCAAGTACGGCCAGACCATCGAAGCGGTGCTCGCCTACCAGGACGAGGCGCGCCAGCGCCTCAGCGACCTGGTGCAGCAGAGCGCGCGCTCCGGCGAAGTGGAGCGAGCGCTCGAGGAGCTTCAAGCCCGTTACCAGGAGATGAGCCACCGCCTGAGCGCCATCCGCCGCGATGCGGCGCGCCGCCTGGGCGAGGCGGTCGAGACCGAACTCCGTGACCTCGCCATGCCTAAGGCGCGCTTCGAGGTGGTGCTGGAGGCTGCCGAACCCGGCCCGTCGGGGCTGGAGCGAGCGAGCTTCCTTTTCTCCGCCAACCCCGGCGAACCGCCCCGGCCGCTTGCGCGGGTGGCCTCCGGTGGCGAGCTCTCGCGCACCATGCTGGCCTGCCGGACCGTGCTGGCCGGCCTGGACCCGGTACCGGTACTGGTTTTTGACGAACCGGACGCCGGGCTTGGGGGCCGGGCCGCGCAGGCGGTCGCCGAACGCCTGGCGCGCCTCGGGCGGCTGCGCCAGGTGCTGGTGGTCACACACCTCCCCCAGGTGGCCAGCATGGCTGACTTCCACCTCAGCGTCCGAAAGCTCGAAAAGGACGGGGCGACCCAGGTGGAGGTAGGGGCGCTCTCGGCCGAGGAGCGCGTTCAGGAACTGGCACGCATGCTGGGCGGCGCCCGGGTCACGGAGTCGGCGGAGCGCCATGCCACGGAACTGCTGAGGCTGGCAGGGCAGGCCAAAGCCGCGACGTAGCGAGCCAGGACAGCCACTCACTCACCCCGCGGCCCCACCGTCCCTCCGGGGAAATTAGCCCGGAGGCGTCGCGGATGGAAAGGCTGCCCAGGGCGCTGTTGCGGCTTGTCCGGTCGCTTGCTTTCATCCTCACGCTGGTCCTGGGCATCTCGGCGGTCGGACTGCTGGCCTCCCCGGGCCGGATCCGGGCGGTATCCGGGCGGGTCTCGGTTCTCCCGCTCTTGCCCATCATCCACGTCACGGGGCCCGAGGACGAGTTCCTGGTGATGTCCCGAGGTCCCAGGGGCGTGGCGGTGCGGTTCCCCCGCCCGGGAAGCGTGCGACTGCAGCTCAGTTTGTGGGGCTGGCTGCAGTTGAGGCCCCTGGTCGTCGACGTGGTCCCGCCGCTTCACCTGGTGCCGGGAGGGCAGGCCATCGGGGTGATGCTGGCTCCCAGAGGGGTGCTGGTGGAGCGCACCGTCCCGGTGAGAGACGGCGGCGGGCGCATGCGCTACCCCGCCCGGGAGGCCGGCATCGAACCAGGTGACGTCATCGTGGCGGCAGACGGCCGGCCCGTGACGGCGCCGGAGGAACTGGCGCGCCTCATCGGTCGCGCCGCGGCCTCACGCCGTCCGGTGCGCCTCACCTTCGTCCGGGACAGGCACCGCCAGGAGACCAGCCTGCTTCCGGCGCCGGTGGCCCCCTCACGGGCGGGCGGCGGCGAGGAAGGCCGATCCCGGTGGAGTCACGCCGCAGGGCTTCTCGTGCGGGATCCGGCGGTCGGCGTCGGGACGCTCACCTTCTACGACCCCCGGTCCGGCCGCTTCGGCGCTCTCGGGCACATGGTCATGGAGGCTTCCCGCCGCCCCGCTCCCATGCCCGAGGGGCGCATCGTCCGCGCGTCCATCGCGAGCATCGCCGCAGCTGGCCGGGGGCAGCCAGGCGAAAAGGTCGGCATCTTCCGGCACCAGGACGGCGAACTGGGCATCATCGAGCGCAACACCCCCGTCGGCATCTTCGGTCGCCTGCTCGAATCCCCGCCCCCGGGATCCTACCGGTCGTGGCTACCGGTAGCCCTCGAGGGGCAGGTAAAGGAGGGGCCGGCCGTCGGGTTGACCGTGCTGGAGGGGGAAGAGGTGGAGCCCTTCAGCATGGAGATCCTGCGGGTGCGATCCCTGGGGGTTCCCGAGTCGCAGCGGCTGGTGGTCAAGGTCACCGACCCGCGCGTTTTGAGCCGGGCCGGCGGCATCGTCCAGGGGATGAGCGGCAGCCCTATCATCCAGGATGGGCACCTGGTGGGCGCCATCACCCACGTGGCCGTGCAGGATCCGTCGCGCGGCTTCGGGGTGCTCATCGAGCCCATGGTGGAAGCCTCCGGGCTGTGGGGATCGGGCGCAGGAGCAAGGGCAATGGTCACGAATACTGATCGCGCCGCGTGAGATGCTCCGGCCGCGAGTCTTCTTGCCCAGGAGGGAGCCGCCGTGCAGGGATACTCCGTGCTCGTCAGCAACGATCCCCAGGGTTTCGGGCGCGCGCTGGCCGCCGCCATGGCCGCCGATCCCGCCACGTTTGCCCATGTGCACATCGCCTCGTCGGCCCTGGAACTGGAGCACCTCCTGGCAGAGCTGCAGCCCCATCTGCTGGTGGTGGACCTGGCGCTGAACGGGCTTGGCGGCCCCGCCGGGGCGGAACGGCTGGCCGCCTGGTGGCGCAGGCGCCCGGGCATCAACGGGCAGCCAGGGGCTGGCTCGAGCCGGCGCCTGGTGGTGGTCAGCCCGCTTGGAGACGACACCCTCGTGGCCCAGGTCTTCAGCTGGGGTGCCGACTACTTCATCGTGCGCCCCTTCGACCTTTCCATTGCGGTGGCGCGCCTTCGTGAACTGCTGACGGGCACCCGCGTGCCGCCGCGCCCCGCCCGGTCCCACCGCCTGAGGGAACTGGAGAGCCGGGTCATCCGGCACCTCGAGGAACTGGGGGTCCCGCCCCATTACAAGGGTCGGGCTTACCTGAAGGATGCCATCGCGATGGTCGTCGAGGACCGGGATCTCATCACCCGGGTGACCAAGGAACTTTACCCCCGCATCGCCAGCCTTCACCAAACTTCCGCGTTCAAGGTGGAACGATCGATCCGCCACGCCATCGAGTCGACGGTGGAACGGGGGAATCTGGACCGGATACACGCGCTGTTCACGGACCTGATGGACGAGAGAAGGACCCGCCCCACCAATTCCGCCTTCATCGCCAGGATGGCCGACCGCATCCGGGCGGAGATGGGCCGCTGATCCGCCAGGCTTCTGCGGGGCCTTCGCGCTCGCAGGCAGGTGAAAGATCCCGCCTCCCGTCGTGAAGACTATCGCGGGGAGGCGAGCGCGCCGTTGGGTGCCCTCCGAACAGGCCGGCTCACCAGGCGAGTGGGTGGCCATCGAAGCTGCGCCAGGGGCCGCGTGCGGCTGGGCCCGGTCACCAAGCAACTGGCCAGGGAGCTTCGGCCCGGGGAGATCGCGGTCATTGCCCACCAGGACCTGGACTCGGCTACCGCCGCCGACGTCCTGGCGGCGAGGCCGGCCGGCGTGGTGAACGGGCTCTCGTCCTTGACCGGGAAGGTGCCCGTAGAGGGCGGGAGGATGCTCCTGCAGGCGGGCATTCCGGTGCTCGACGAGGCAGGACAGGATCTGCTCCGGCGGCTTGAGCCCGGTCGATACGTGCGCATCGTGGGCGACCGCCTTCTGGATGCTCGGGGGCGCTTGATTGCTCGCGGGCGCCGCCTCACCCTCCGAGAGGTGGAAGTGCGGCTGGCCCAGGCCCGCCAGCGCCTGCCTGCGCTGGCCGCGGGTTTCGTCGACAACACCGTGGGCTACCTGCAGCGGGAAAAACGGCTGCTGGTGGACGACGTCTGGGTCCCGCCCCTCGTGACCCCGATGTCGGGAAGACCCGCCCTGGTGGTCGTCCGCAGTGACACCTCCCGCCGCGACCTCCCGATCCTGCGGCCCTTCGTCCGCCAGGCGCGGCCCGTGGTCATCGGCGTGGACGGCGGGGCCGACGTGCTGCTGGCCGAGGGGCTGCGGCCCGACGTCGTGGTCGGGGACATGGATTCGGTCAGTGACCGGGCGCTCGTGGCCGCCCGGGAATTGGTGGTGCACGCATACCCGAACGGTTCGGCCCCCGGCCTTTCCCGTGTGCGGTCGCTGGGGCGCTTTGCGCACGTGATGCCGTCGGCGGGCACCAGCGAAGACGTGGCGCTTCTGCTTGCGTATGCGGCAGGAGCCCGTCCCATTGTGGCGGTTGGGGCCCACACGGGCCTCCATGACTTCCTGGAGCGCGGGCGTGCCGGGATGGCCAGCACGCTTCTGGTGAGGATGCGGGTGGGTCACGTGCTGGTGGACGCGCGCGGGTTTGCGAGCGTGTTCCCGCCGGGTACACCCTGGCTTCCCTGCGCCTCGGTGGTGGCCGCGGCCGCCTCCTGTCTGGCCGCCATCGCCCTGGCCTCCGAGGTCTTGCGGCTCATGCTTCGCCTCTTCTGGATCCGGCTGCAGGCCGGGCTGCTGCTGGGGGGCATCGGCTGAGGGAGCCATGGCCGACCTCCACCACCAGGCCCTCTCCATCACGGCCGTCTTCGTCGCCCTGGCGGTCGGCGTGGCTGCCGGTGCGGCCGCGGTTGGCGGCCGCCTGGGAAGCCAGGGTGAACTGGTGGCGCAGCTCGAGCGGCAGTTTTCAGCCCTGCAGGCGCAGCTGGCAACCGCGGCTGCCAGGGAGCGGCAGGCCCAGGCCACGCTGCGCCTCTACGAGCAGGCGCTGAACCGGCTGATCCCGGTCGTGACCTCAGGCCACATGGCGGGGCTGCCGGTGCGGATCGAGGCCTCGCCCGGCGCGCAGAAGCCCGCGGCCGCCTTAGCCGCGCTTCTGGCAGAGTCGGGGGCCCGGGTGCAAAGTGTGGAGGTGCCGGCGCAGGCAGCACCGGCTTTCGTGCTGGTCCGAACGCCGTGCAGCGCCGTCGCCGGGTTCGTCGGTCCCCCTCTCCCCGGAGGGGAGGGCCGCCTCCCGCCGTCTCTGGCCACCGCGACGGCGCCCGCAGGCGCCTGGGTGTGGCAGGTGGAGTCCGCCCTGGGGCGCCTTTCCTTGTTGATTTCGATCATCGAAGGGCAGAAAGGTTACGTCAGCGCCCGAAGGGTTGTCGAGCATCTCGGGGAGCTCGCCTCGCGGCGCCCCGGTGAGCGCCGTGGTGCCTGCCTTTAACGAGGTCCGGACGGTGGCGCCCACAGTTGGCGCGCTCAGGCGTATCCCGGGCCTGGCCGAGGTGATCGTGGTGGACGACGGCTCGACGGATGGCACCGCGCAGGAGGCCTCCAGGGCCGGGGCGCGGGTGGTGCGGTTGGCCCGCCGCGCGGGCAAGGCCGGAGCCGTTCGGGCCGGTGCCCGCCTGGCACGAGGCGGCGTCATCCTGATGGCCGACGCAGATCTGGGCAAAAGCGCCGCCCGACTGGACGTGCTGTGCGAGGCCGTCCGCAGCGGCGAGGCCGACCTGGCCGTGGCACTGCCGGTGGGCCGGGAAGGCGCGGGGCTTGGCCTCGTGCGGAAGCTTGCGGGGTGGGGCACACGTTGGCTGGCCGGGTGCGCCCCCCTGGCACCGATCTCGGGCCAGCGGGCTTTTCGGACGGATCTCGCGCCACTCTTGCTCGACGGGCCTGCCCGGCGCTTCGGGGTGGAGGTCCAGATCAACGTGCTGGCCGCCCGCCACGGGCTCAAGGTGCTGGAGATCCCGGTGGAGTTGAGCCACCGCACCACCGGTTGGGACCTGGCGGGGTGGGCCCATCGAGGCCGGCAGTTTTACGATGTCGCCTGGACGCTGTGGAGACTGGCAGGGACGCCAGGACGAGAGGGCGGTCGGTAGCGATGGCTGAGGGTGCCCTGGCTCGCAAGGCAGTGGCTGCTTCGGTGGCTGCGTACTGGCTGGCACGCCGTGCGACCCCGGCCGTCGGCCGCGTGCTGCACGCAGCCGGGCTGACAAGGCAGCGCCGGGCAGATGGGGCCAAGATCCCTACGGCCGCGGGCCTGGTTCCGGTGGTGGCGGGCCTCTGGGCCGAATCGCTCTTTGAGGTGAGCCGGCGGGGCTTGACGGCCGGCCGCCTGCCCGCGGTCGCGGCGGCCCTGGCAGGGATGGTCGACGACGCAGGACGCACCCCGGGCCCGAGAGGATGGCGCC
>JBFMCJ010000028.1 GCA_040754675.1 Bacillota bacterium | reverse complement strand
AGAGATCTCAAGAGCGGCCCAGGGAGACCTGCTCTAGCCTGCGCGCGAAGAATATGGGCCCGCCGATGAGGCACACCGGCGCTCGCGGGCCAGGTGGCGCGTCGCCTGAGGCCGGTCGCTGGGGCTCGCCCGAGCCGGGGTCACATGCGCAGGGGGGCCGGCAAACCCAGAAGCTCCAGCGCGTCGGCGAGCACCGACCGGGCAGATGCCACCAGCCACAGCCGGAACGAGCGCTCGGGCTCGGGCGCCTTCAAAACGGGCAGGCCCTCGTAAAAGTCGGTGAACAGCGAAGCCAGCGAAAAGGCGTAGCTACTGAGAAGCGTCGGGTTGAAGTCCGCAGCGGCTGCCTCCACGGTATCGGGCCAGTCAGCCAGGTGGCGCAGCAACGCCCGCTCGGCCGGGGCGACGGCGGGGACCGTTGACGGCGCCTCAAGCCTGGCCCGGCCCGGTAGCCCTGCCTTGCGCAGGATGCCCGACGCCCGGGCGTGCGCGTACATCAGGTACGGCCCCGTGTTGCCGTGCACGTCCAGGGCGCTGTCGATGTCGAAGACGATCTCGGTGCCCAGGTTGTAGCGCAGCAGGAAGTACCGGACGGCGCCGGCCGCGATGGCCCGGCTCGAAAGCCCCGCCCGCCGCGACCGCTGCCGGTCGATGGCCTGCTCCATCCGGTCGAGGAGCTCCCGGATCTTGATGCCGATACCCTGCCGCCCCGACATGGCGTAGGCGGTCTTGCCGTCGGAGGTGTCCATTCCCAGCCTGGCGGCCGTCGCGGGGCTGAGGCTCACCACCCCGTAGGAGACGTGGTGCAGCGAAGCAGCCGCCTCCTCAAACCCCAGCGCCTTGAGGGCCAGCCTGACCATGGCCTGAGGGTACTCCTGCCGCCGGTCGATGACGTTGAGCACCCGCTTTGCCCTGGCAAAGGGCCGCTCGCCACCCTCGGAGGCCGTGGTCCACAGCCCGTCCGAGAAGCGCCGGTACCGGAAGTCTTTGCCCAGCAGGCCGAACTTCCACAGGTGGTAGGCGATGTCTTTGGCCGTGTAGGTGAGCACGCCGTTGGAACGCACCAGTACCTTGTCGGCCACGTGCTCGGCCTCTTCGTCCCCCGCCGCCACTTCGGCTTGCCCGCCCTCCTCGGCTGGTGCACTGCCTGCCTCGGGCTGCTTGAGCACCCAGCATCCTGCCAGGCGCCCCTGGGTCTCCTTGACGAACAGGGGGGACCGTCGCAGCAGCTCGAAGGCGGCGGCCCAGAACCCCTCCCGCACGATGTCGCTCTCCCACACCAGCAGGTCGTAGCGGATGCCGAACTCGGCCATCTCGGCGGTGTGTTCGCGGACGATCCGCTCGGCGACCAGCTTGCCGAGCCAGGCGGTGTTGTTACCGCCCTGCTCCAGGGCGTGGAGCACCTCGGCCCGCTTGGCCTTGAACGCCTCGTCCTGGTCGTAGGCCCGGCTCACCCGGGCGTACACGTCCCAGCAGAAATCCCCCAAGCGGTCGTGGTGGCCCTGTACGGGCACGTACAGGAGGCCCACCACCGTGTCGGCCACCTGGTTGCCCAGGTCGTCGATGTAGTTGTGCACTTCAACCCGATACCCGGCCCGCCGCAAAAGGCGCGCGAGCGTATCGCCGACGCAGGCGTTGCGCAGGTGCCCGATGTGGGCGGCCTTGTTGGGGTTGACGGAGGTGTGCTCGACGATCACCTTCTCGGCGGCCCGCTCGGCGGGCGGCTTGTAGGCAGGGCCTTTGCGGGCCCAGCTCTGCCAGTCGAGGAAGAGGTTCACGAAACCCGGCGGGGCGGTCTCAACCCTATCCAGCCACGGGACACCAGAGAGCTTCGAAGCCAATTCGCTGGCGATCTGGATGGGCGGACGCCGCAGGTAGCGGGCCAGCTGGAGTGCGAGGTTGGTGGCATAGTCGCCGTGCTCGAGGCGGGCCGGCTGCTCGACGGCGATGGAAAGCTCCTGGGGCCACTCTTTGCCGGCCTCGGCGAAGAGCGAACGGGCGGCCTTGTCGACATGGGCCGCGATCTCCTGGCGCAGGGTCACGGGGGTCCCCCTTTGCAAAGCCCGCACCCCGTGCTCCGGTCCTGGCGCGACGTGCAGGGACGCTTCCTGTCTACCACGGAGCCGGCGATGCGTCAACGGAGCCATCCGCAGCCGGGGGCATCCACTTCGTCCACCACGTGGCGCCGGTCTTACCAGACCCTGTGCGTTTCCGAAGTCACCCAGTAGAATCGAGTTACCCGGTCAAGGATCGGCTGGGAGGGGGTCGTAGCGTCATGACGACGGACACGTACCGGGACTACGATGAACTGGCGTGGTTTTACAACCGGTACTGGGGCGAGTTCAGCGTCCGGGTGTGGCCCGTCGTGCGCGGCTTGGTGCTGTGCGACCTGCCGGCAGGGGCCAGCATCCTGGACGTTTGCTGCGGAACGGGCCAGATGGCCCGTCTTTTGACGGAACGGGGCTACTCCGTCACCGGCCTCGACGGTTCGCCCGAGATGCTGGCCTTCGCCCGGGAGAACGCGCCCCGAGCCGAGTTCACCGTGGCCCACGCCCGTTCGTTCAGCCTCTCCCGCACCTTCCATGCCGCGCTGTCCCTCTACGACAGCCTCAACCACGTCATGTCCCTGGACGAACTCACGGCCGCTTTTCGAAACGTCCACGCGGCGCTATTACCCGGTGGGCTCTTTCTGTTCGACCTCAACACGGAGCTGGGATACAAGACCCGCTGGGCCGGCGGGATGGAGGCCCGGGTGGGGGATGACCACGCGTTCATCTCCCGCTCCAGCTACGATCCGTCAAAGCGATTGGCCCGCATGGACTTCACACTGTTCCGGCTGGAGAGGGGGAGCTGGCGACGTAAGGACGTGAGCCTGTTCCAGCGCGAGTACTCCCAGGACGAGGTGCGAAGCGCCCTCGAACGGGCAGGCTTTCGACAGGTATCCGTGCACGAACCCTACGGCCCGGCGCGGGCCTTCTTCCTGGCATCCAAAACGGCCTGACGGCGACAATGCCCTTACGGGTAGAGGCTGTGGGGAAGGCGCGGGCGGTCCTTCGGGCGAATGGGAGGACGCGTCGGGAAGAAGGGAGGCCGGTGCGGATGCCATCCCCGTTTCCAGGTATGGATCCCTATCTGGAACAGGCTGCCCTATGGCCGAGCGTGCATCATCGGCTCGTTGTAGCGTTGGCGAACCTCATCGGCCCCCAAATCCGCCCGCGCTATTACGTCGAGGTCGAAGAGCGCATGTACGCGCTCGCCGGGCAAGCTGGCCGCCGCCAGCGCTTCGAGGGGCGCCCGGACGTGACGGTTGCCCAGGAGACTGAGGTGGCGAGCTACGCCGCACCGGCGGCTGCAGCAGGGCGGGATCCGGCCACCGTTCGTCTTCCCGGGCCGCAGGTGGAGCGCGAACCTTATCTGGAAATCCGGGATGCGTCAGGTGGCGAAGTCATCACGGTTATCGAGCTCCTCTCCCATTCGAACAAGCAGCCGGGCAATGGGAGGCGCTCGTATCTCGACAAGAGAGCGGTCATCTTCGACTCCGGGACCAACCTCGTGGAAATCGATCTGTTACGGGCGGGCGACCCCATGCCGGTTGAGCAGCCCCGTAGGCCAGGGATCTACAGCATTCTCGTCAGCCGCGCCGTTCGCTATCCGGACGCCGACATGTACGTGTTTGGCGTACGCGATGCCATTCCCGTCTTCCCGTTGCTGCTGCGTCCGGGGGATCCTGAACCCCCGGTGGTCTGAAAGGCCGCGCTGGACCGCGTATACGAGGACGGGGGCTACGCGCTACGCATCGACTATAAGTCCGACCCGCCCCCGCCGCTCTCCCCCGAGGATGCAGCGTGGGTGCGGGATGTTGCCCTCGGTGTCCAGGGCTTCGGCTCTGCGATCACGCGTCAAACCGCAGAGGGCCGCAGGTGATACACTGCAGCATGGCGCCGGGTTCGCCCGGAGGCACCCACTCCACCCACCACGTGGCGCCCGCCTCGGCCGCCGATCGGATGAGGAGCCGCTCGGCCTCCCAGTCGCCCCGACGGGCGTTGCCTCCGATGACGATGTCAAAGGGCGCGTCGTTCTTCCGGAAGGCCTGTATGGACGCCTTCAGCGCCCCCACGTCCTCTGCGGTCATCTCGTCAGAAAGCGTCTCACCGGGCAGTTTGTAGAAGCTCGCCCCGTCCCATCGCGCCGCCCGCCGCACCGCGCCCTTGCGAGGCCAGATCCCTCCGACCCAGATGGGGGGACGGGGCCGCTGGAGAGGCGGGGGCAGCAGCGTGATCTCTTTGACCCGGTAAAACTCCCCCTCAAAGCTGAACGGCCGGCCGCTCCACAGCCCCGCCAACACCTCCAGCGCCTCGTCCAGCATCCTGGCCCGGGTGCGCAGGTCGGACGTTTCGCCGAAATCGGTAAACGCAGCGTCGTTCCCGTCCCCCAGCCCCACGCCGAGCACCAGCCGCCCGCCGGACAGGTGGTCGATCGTCACGCTCTCCCGCGCCACTTTCCACGGGCGGCGCCGGCTCAAGGGCGTGACCAGCGTTCCCAAACGAATCCGCTCCGTGCGCATCGCCATGGCCGCCAGAGCGATCCAGGGGTCGTACGTGGGGGTGCCGTGCTTGCCCTGGTAGACGATCTAGTCTTCGAGGAACACTCCGTCCCATCCGGCGGCCTCGGCCGCCCGTGCGAACTCCCCCAGCGTCCTGGCGTCCCACGGCGGGCTCCACCCAGGCCCGTGCGAACCCTGCCTCTTTTGCCGCCCCTATCGGTACACGCCGGGCGGTCATTCCCACCGGAACCGCCAGGCAGCGATGGCGAGGGCCGCCCCTCCCCACGCCGCCAGATAAAGGAGCCCCCCTGCATACGGTGCCAGGCTCGCTCCCTCCGTGGAGACCGCCCGCATGCTGTCGATCAAGGGCGTGAGCGGCAACACCCCCACGAGGGGCTGCATGAACGCCGGCATGATCTCCTTGGGCCAGAAGGTGCCCGAAAGAAACATCATGGGGAAGTTGAGCAGGCTCCCGATGATGTTGGCCGACTCGGCGGTGGGGGCCAGCGTGGAGATGGCCAGCCCCACGGATAGGAACGCCACGGACCCCAGGCCGGCCAGCAAGAAGAGCACCCACACGCTCCCGACCACCCTGGCTCCGAACCCGTAGACGCCAACCGTGAAGATAAGCACGGACTGCAGCAGCGTCACCAGCGTGAACCGGGTCAACAGCCCGCCCAAAAAGCCCATCGGATGAAAAGGCGTGGCCAGCACCCGTTTGAGCACCCGCCGCTCCCGGTAGTCGGCGATGGACCAGCTCACTCCCAAAAGCCCCGTCTGCATGATGCTCATGGCCATGACGCCCGGTAGCAGAAAGTCGAACATGCGAAACTGCCGCCCCGTCACCGAGTACGTCGACACCGAAAAGAGCCGGGGGGCACCAGTCATCGCCTGCTCGATGCGCCGCAGCGCCTCCTGCACCACCGCAATGGCAGCCTGTCCCGCCTGCTCGTGCGCCTCGTCGAAGTAGAGGTCGACCCTGAGAGGCCGCCCTGCGCCTGCCGTCCCACCCGCCGTCTCCGGCGCCACCTCCACCACCAGGGTCCGGTCCCCCTTGCGCAGGGTAGCCAGGGCCTGCTCCCGGGGTTCATCCACGACTTTGAGGACCGGAACGGCGCCCAGCGCCTGCCGCACGACGGATGCCAGGGAACCCGGAACATCGCCCCCCTCCGAGGCCGCCGGCCCGACGAACCCCACCGTGAAGGTCAGCGACTCCGGCCGTCCAAAGGCGCTACCCAGGAGTCCCATCAACATGAGAGGAAAGACCACGCCCCAGAAGGCGGACGATCGGTCCCGCCACCAGACCCGAAAGCTCATGGCCGCCACCGCAAGAAAGCCTCGCATCGTACGCCCGCCCTTCAATCCCGCAGCCTGCGCCCGGTGAGCTGCAAAAAGACGTCTTCCAGGGTGCCCCGGTCGACCCGGAGGCTGGCCAGGTCCAGCTGACCGCCCGATGCCGTCGAGACCAGGTGCTGGAGCACGACGGCGACCTGCCGTGTGACCAGCACCACCGTTCCGTTCTCGCCCTTATCTACCCGGCTGACGCCCGGCAGCGACTCGGCGGCGGCGCTGGCCGCCTGCGGCCCGAGGGCGACGTGAATGCGGTCTTCCGGCACGAATCGGCCGATGAGTTCGTCAGGGGTGCCGGCGGCCAGCAACCGCCCGCGATCCATGATGGCCACCCGATCGCACAGCACCTGAGCCTCTTCCATATAATGGGTGGTCAGCACCACCGTGCGCCCCCGGTTGCGGATTTCCCGGATCACCTCCCACAGCGCGCGCCGGGCCTGCGGGTCGAGGCCGGTGGTCGGCTCATCAAGGAAAAGGATGTGGGGGTCGCCCACCAGGGCGCACGCGATGGAGAGTCGCTGGCGCTGGCCGCCCGACAGGTCCCGTACCAGCGCCCGGCGCTTTTCTTGCAGGCTCAGTTCTTCGAGCACGCTCTCCACCGGGCGAGGGTGGGGATGGAAGCTGGCAAACAGCCCGACCGTCTCCTGCACGGTGAGCAAATTGAAGAACCCGGCGTCCTGGAGCTGGACTCCGATGCGCGCCTTCACCTGCCGCGGGTGGCGCCGCACGTCCACGCCCGCCACCACTGCTCTCCCTGCGTCCGCCGTCCGCAGGCCCTCCAGGATTTCGAGCGTCGTCGTCTTGCCCGCGCCGTTGGGGCCGAGGAGCGCGAAGATCTCCCCGTCCTCGACCGTGAAGCTGACGCCGTCGACGGCCAACAGATCCCGGTATCGCTTGACGAGCCCCTCTACCACGATGGCGGCCATCCCGCACCACTCCTCAAAACTCGTCGCTCGCCCGCAGCCCGGCCCGAAAGTGGCCCTGCTCGTTCCAGGCCAGGTCCATCCCCAGCAGGATGCCGGAAAGCGGTAACGCCGCCGTCAGGCCGTAGCTGTGTTGCCACTCGAGCTGGACCCAAGCGGTGCCGTGCGAGGCCGTCGTGCCGGCATCGAGGAAAGGCCCCCCTTCGAGCTGGGAGAGCACCGGGACCGGTAGCGCCTCAAGCCAGGGCCTACGGTATTCGACGGTCCCGTTGAGCAGGATGGGCCCCGAAAAAGCGCCCGGTCCGTACGCCCGCAGCCAGCCGTCGCCATAGCCCCCGAGCCGGTAGCGGAAACCCGGCAGCACCTGCTCTCCCGCCGAGTAGCCCAGGCGCGGGATGACGTGCAGGTGCTCAAGGCGCACCGGCAACGTCACGCTGAGGGCATAGAAGGACCCGTCCTGCCCCGCTGCAGGAGGGTAGGGGGCTGCCCGCCCGTACACGACTTCCGTCCTCGCCCGCACCTCGAGGGGCCACGAATAGACGAGGCGGCCGTCGTGCTGCAACCAGCCATAGCTCACCTGCCGGTCGAGGAGTTCGGCGGTCTGTCCCACGCGCCCGTAAAACAGCCGCCCGGCCACCTGGGTACGCCAGTTGGGTTCCCACGAGAAAGCGCCTTCGAACCCCTGTTCCCGGGCCTGCCCCAGGAGGTACCCTTCCGGCCAGTCCTGGTAGCCCAGCCGGGCCGTGGCGCTCAAGCCCAGCGGCAGGCCGGCCCGCAGCCGCCAGTGGAGCCGTGCGGTCTCGAAGCCCCAACCGACGCCAGCCGCCACTCGGGCATCGTAAGGGAGCGTCTCAACGCCCGCCTCCGCCCCCACGACCAGAGCGTCCAAATCGACAAGGGGCGCCACAAAGGGGCGCCCGAGCGCGGGCGATGCCGCCGCAGCCGATACCAGTAGGCCAAGACAGATGGCTGCCAGCACCCCGTATGCCAGAACGCTGTCGCTCATGGCTTTCCCTTCCTTTCCGTTCGTCGCCAATCATTCCAAGGAACTGGCCAGGCTCACCTGCACGCTCCATGCGCGCGGCGAGGCGCCGTACTCCGTGGAAGTGCCGCCCTGGAACACGACGAGCCGAAACGAAGCCGTTACGGCGCCGGTGACTCGGTGTCGCGCCTCGGGCGCCCAGACGCTGCTCCCGTCGTCGAGGTTGGCGGTTGGCCCGTCGGCCAACACGATGCCGGGTCCACCGCTGGACGAGAAAAGGCCCGAGCCGTGATCGGGTGCGGCTCGGCTTCTCTTCTCCGGCCCCGAGGCTGCGCCGGGCGAGCCGGTCGCTCCTTGGCCTTGCCGTGATATGATCGCGTCCGTGAACGAGTTATGGCCACCGTGAAGCGCACAGGGCAGCATCACCCGGTCGTAAGACCTGCCGGGCAGACGCCCGCACACCTGACCGAGGTGCTGCGGGACATTCTCGTTGCCCAGGACGACGTTGCCTTCGCCTATCTCTTCGGCTCTATGGCCAAGGGGCGGGCGCGAGCGACCAGTGACATCGATGTGGCCGTCTGGCTTGTGCACGTTGCGTCCCGCGATCCCGATCCGGTGGCGGCGTTGGACCGGGGTCTCGAATTGGCGGCAGAGCTGGAGGCTGCGGTGCGGCGCCCGGTTGACGTGGTCGTGCTAAACCACGCCCCTCTCGCTCTGGCCCACAACGTGCTTCGGCATGGCCGGCTCCTTTTCTGTCGCGACGAGAGGGCACGTGCGCTCTTCTACGTGGAGCACGTCCGCCGGTGGATCGACATGGGGCCGGTGAGGGAGCTCTTCACTCGTGCCATGCTGCATCGGGTCAAGGAGGGACGGTTTGGTGGCGGAGGTCGCGACAGTGCTGCGGCTTCTGGGCGTGATCGAGAAGCGACTGGATCGGCTGGAGAAGGTAGCCGGCACGTCCCTTGAGGAGTACGTGGCTGACCCTGACCTGCAGGACCGGGTCGAGCGCAACTTCGAGGTAGCCATTCAGGCGTGCCTCGACCTCGCCTTGCACGTTCTGGCAGATTTCCCGGAGCCGGTGCCGGACACCTACCGAGATGTGTTCCGGGCGTTGGTGCACAGGGGTATCCTCGAGGCTTCACTCGGGCAGAGGCTGGAAGCGATGGCGGGGTTCCGGAACCTGCTGGTGCACGGGTATGCCGACGTCGTTCCGGAAAAGGTACATCACAGCCTCTCCGAGTTGAACGACATCCGGGCCTTCGTAGCTTCTGTGACCTCATACCTGCAACGGACGGGCACGCTGCCTGCGTCGCCGCCGCCTCGCACTTAGAGCGCTCCGGGAGCTTCGCCTTTTTCCACAACCGGTAGCCTCGCTCAGGTAGGCACGGGCCGGCCCGCTATTCACAGGCTGCCCTTGGGGGGGTCCCCACCCTACCCCTTCGGCAACCCTTGCATCGTAGTGGAGGCGTGCAGTACTGTAGTGCACCACGTCGGGGCGGATCCCTCGCTGGTGCAAGCCGGGGGGACGGAGGTGACAGCGACGATTGTTGCACTCGACTGGCGCATCGATGTGGAGTCGCCACGACCCATCTACCTCCAAATCATCGACGAAATGAAGCGGGCAGTGGCACGGCGCGCCCTCAGGCCGGGCGGCCGGATCCCGTCACAGCGGGAGCTGGCGCAGATTTTGCGGGTCAATCCCAATACGGTTCAGCGAGCCTTCCGGGAGATGGAGGTGCTGGGCTTGGTGGAGACGGCCCGGGGCGAAGGGACGTTCGTCAGAGACAACCGGGCGCTCCGCGCCCGGCTCCGTTCGGAGATGGCAAGGGACGCCGTCCTCGCGTTCGTCCGGGAGATCCGGGGCCTGGGCATCGGCGAGGACGAGGCGGTGGAGATGGTGCGGGGGGCCTTCCGGGAGGGTAGCCCCGCGCCGCAGCGGTGAGAAGGGAGCCGCAATGACGAGGCAATCGCAGGAGTGGCTGGTGGAAGCCACCGAGCTGATCAAGCGCAGGCTCTCCGGAACGGCATTACCGGGGAATGGGAGTCGAACCGCCCGCCAGCTCAGCCGGATGGCGGACGTCGTACCCGTGGGAGCGCGCGTTGTGGAGGAGGCGCTCGTCCAGCGTGACGAGGGGGCTACGGTGCAGGCGCGCAACGGCCAGGTAAACCGCATCGTGGGTGCGCGACAGCTGCAGCGCGCGGGCCAGGGACAGCGCATCGAAGTAGATCTGCCGCGGGGCTTCAACGCGAATCCGCAACTGAAGCGCCGCTTCCAGAGCGGATGACCCGGTCTCTGTGTCGATCACACCGGCATGCTCAAGCCGACGGATGGCGGTTGTCACTTCATACCAAATCAGCCGTGGGGCGAGTAAGTCCTGCTGCGTAGAGAGCCATGAATGGACAGCGTCGTGATGAGGCTGCCCGGGAAGGACCGCTCGCACAACCACCGAAGCGTCGATGACGGCGCTCATCCCTCTCCACCCAGCATGGCGCGTGTCCGCTGCTCCTCAGAGACGCGAATCGCTTCCAGGATGGCCTCAGTCGTAACGTGAACCCCTTGCTGCTTCAGTCGGCTCAATAGAGGTTCCGTCGCACGGACCCACTCGCCCGGCGGGAGATCCCGCACGCCGATCTCGTCTGCCAGGTAGCGCGCCAGGGCCTCTCTCACCACGGCACTGGCTGATGGAGGGATGGCGAAACGGCGCCGGTATTCCGCAAGCTGGCGGACCAGTTCCCGGCCAAGGTAAACAGTGCTTTCGACCCTTTTGCGGCGCACTCGCCTTCACCTATACCACGTATACCACGTAGTCATTATATGGTCAATTGTTCGGGGGAGGCCTGGAAGCGGACGGGCCGGAGCGGATCGAGACGTTCATGAAGCCGTTCGCGCAGGCCGGAACCGTGGAGATCTGGCCGGCGTCCCGCTGCGGGACCGTTGCCAGCCGGCAGGGTTGCTGAACGCGGCATGAGCCGCCGCTCAAGTGCCCACACTACCCGCCGGCGATGGCGCCCACGATGCGCAGCGGCTCGGCCCCTGACAGCACCTCGGCGGGGAGGGGCACGGCCAGGCCGCCCGGCGTCAGGTCCTGGGAGGCGGCGAAAACCCGGAGGTACGGCCTCAGGCGCGCTGCGCCGGGCGGAGCAGGGTCCATCGCCGTCAGGGTGCCGCGCAATGCCGGGTAAGCCCGCTCAAGGGCGTAAACCGCCGCTCCCACCGTGGGCAGCGCGCCCGGCCCGGGCGCCTCGGCCTCCACCGTCACCTCCGCCACCCGCCCGCCGGCTCCTGCCAGGCGGGCGAGGTGCCCGGGGAGTACCACCCGGATCCGAACGGTGCTCACACGGTTCCCACCATCTGCGCCTCGACGGACAGGATTCGCGGAAGATGTGAAGCCAGGGCCTCCCACGATTCGCCGCCGTCGCGGCTGGCGTAGAGTTCGCCGGTGGTGGTGCCGAAGTACACCCCACACGGATCGAGGCGATCCACGGCCATTGCGCCGCGCAGCACGTTCCCGTAGAAGTGCCGGCCGGGCAGCCCCCGGGCGAGCGGTTCCCACGTACCGCCCCCGTCCCGGCTGCGCCACACCTTCAGCGCGCCGTCGATGGGGAAGTGGCGCTCGTCGTCCTTCATGGGAATGACGTAGACCGTGTCGGGCTCGTGGGCGTGCACCGCGATGGGAAAGCCGAACGACGAGGGCAGCCCCTCGGAGACGTTGCGCCAGCTCTCCCCCGCATCGTCGCTGCGGTAGACGCCGGGATGCTTTTGCATGAAGAGGACGTGGGGGCGGGCGGGATGTACGGCCAGGCAGTGGACGCAGTAGCCGGCCTCAGGTTCGGGGTCGGGCGTGTGGATCGAGCGCAGCCCCCGGTTAATCGGTCGCCACGTCTGGCCGCCGTCGTCGGAGCGAAACGCCCCCGCCGCCGAGATGGCGGCGAAGAGGCGCCGGGGGTTCGACGGGTCGATGAGCAGCGTGTGAAGGCACAGGCCGCCGGCACCTGGTTCCCAGTGCTCGTGAGTGGGATGCTGGCGCAGGCCGGGCAGTTCCTGCCACGTCTGGCCACCGTCGGCGGAGCGGAAAATGGCGGCGTCCTCTGCCCCTGCGAGGAGCGCATCCGGGCCGTAGGGGTCGGGCGGCGCCGGAGCGAGCTTCCACACCCGCCGGAACCTCCACGCCTGCGTGGCGCCCCCGAGGGCCTTGTAGGCGTGAAGCGGGGGCTCGAGTTCGAAGGCGTTACCCGCGGCCTGCCACGTCTGGCCGCCGTCGCGGCTTTGCTGGATGACGTTGCCGTACCAGGCCGTCCACAGGGAAGCCCACATCCGATCCGGACTGCTCGGGGAGGCCTGCAGGTGATAGACCTCCCAGCCTTCGAACAGCGGGCCCTGGATCTCCCACTGCTTTCGGGCCGCATCCGAGGTCAGGATGAAACCGCCTTTGCTGGTCCCCACGAGAAGCCGAAGTCGCACCATGCGGTGGCCCCTCCCCTGACCGTGCGAAGTGCCGGGCGATGGCGGTCCGCCTTCGCCCGCCTGTTTGGTGCTGGCTACAGTCGATTGTAGCGAACAGGGGCCGGGCTGTACTTCTCCCCGATTGCTGTCATCGAGCCGGTAGGGCGAGCCATGCTGCTGCACCATGCACGTCCACAGGAAGGGTAAGGCCCTGGAGGTAGAGTTGAAAGCCTGGCGACGCCGAGGCACCCTGCTGATGAGGCTGGAATCCGTATGACTCAGCGCTCATCCGTGTGCGGACGTTATTTTCACATGCCGGCTGTCTGCCTATGCTTAGGATGCAAGGGCGAAGATGCGTCCCGCGCAGGCTCTCGTACCCATCCTCGCCATGGCCAGTGCCGAGGGTGGGATCTTCGTCCTCGGGCTTGATGACCCGGAGCGCGCGATTCACTCCACGCCCTTCAGAGATGGCCTGAGACCGGTTTAAAGTGAACCTGCGAGCCCAGCCGAGCCGGGCCCGATCCAGTCGAGCCGAGCAGAGCCACGCACAAGACGGGAGGCCCGGCCATGGCAAGAAAACCGCACCCCGAACCCTTCCGCATCAAGATGGTGGAGCCCATTCGCCTTCTGCCCCGCCAGGAACGAGAGGCCGTCCTGCAGCGAGCCGGCTACAACGTCTTCAACATCCGAAGCGAGGACGTCTTCATCGACCTGCTCACCGACAGCGGCACCTCGGCCATGAGCGCAAGTCAGTGGGCCGCCCTGATGGTCGGGGACGAGGCGTACGCCGGCTCCGCGAGCTTCCACCGGCTCCGGGAGGCGGTTGAGGAGATCTTCGGCTACCCGTACGTGATCCCCACCCACCAGGGGCGGGCGGCCGAAAACGTGCTGTTCGGCGTGCTCGTCCGGCCGGGGACGTGGGTGGCGGGCAACACCATCTTCGACACCACCCGGGCCCACATCTTGGACAAGGGCGGCCGGCCCGCGGAGTTCGTGATTGCCGAAGGGCTCGAGCCGCAGGCCGAGCACCCGTTCAAAGGCAACGTGGATGTGGCGCGCCTGCGTGCCTCCATCGGGGAGATCGGGGCGGGCAACGTGAGCTTCGTGCTCGTCACCCTCACCTCGAACAACAACGGCGGCCAGCCGGTCTCTCTGGAGAACCTGCGGGCGGTGCGGGAAGTGGCCTCGGAGTACGGCCTGCCGCTCATCATCGACGCGGCGCGCTACGCCGAAAACGCCCTGTTCATCAAGCAGCGGGAAGCGGGATACGCCACGAGGGAACTTCTCGACATTACCCGGGAAATGTTTGCACTCGCCGACGGCTGCACCATGAGCGGAAAGAAGGCGGCTCTTGTGAACATAGGCGGCTTCATCGCCGTACTGGACGAGCGCCTGTACCGGGCGTGTCTCGAACGCCTCGTGCTGTTCGAGGGGTTCCCGACGTACGGGGGGCTGGCGGGCCGAGACCTGGAAGCCATGGCCCAGGGGCTGCGGGAGGGCCTGGACGAGGCGTACCTGATGTCCCGCCTCGAGCAGGTGGCCTATCTGGCCGAAGCTCTTGACGGGGTCGGTGTCCCGGTGGTGAAGCCCCCGGGCGGGCACGGGGTGTACGTCGATGCCGGCGCGTTCCTCGATCACCTGCCCCGAGACCGGTTCCCTGCGGAGGCGCTGGCGGCGGCGCTCTACCTCGAGGGCGGGATCCGCGGTGCGGGCCTGGGAACGCTCGCGCTGGGCGAGACAGAGCCCGAGGACAATGACGCCCCCGGCGCGCCCGAGGCGGCCCGGTGGCGCCACCCGCCGCTGGAGCTCCTGCGCCTGGCCATCCCCCGCCGGGTCTACACATACGCCCACATGGACTACGTGGCGGACACCATGGCCCGACTGGCTGCGAACCGCCGGTGTATCCCCGGCCTCCGTCTGGTGCACGAGGCTTCGGTGCTGCGCCACTTTCTCAGCACACTGGAACCGGTGGGCTGACTTCGCCGCCCGGCTGTGGACAGCGCGTTCCGCTCGGGAATGGCTACGGCACGTCCAGAGAGCCGCCCGTGGCGTCAGGGCCCTTTGTCCAGGCGCCACAGCCCCGCCTGACGGGAGGCGGCTAGAGCCGCCTCGTACTCGGACCGGGTGATGCGCCGGGTGAGTTGGGGGAAGCTCATCGGCTCGGCGAGCACACGGCCGGCCGGGTGGTACTGGGCCATGATGTTCACGTAGGTGTCCGGCGAAAGCTCCCGGGCGACCCACCGCATGATCTCAGCGGTGCCAGCCAGGCCGTGGGGCATCACCAGGTGGCGAAGCAGCACGCCCCGGCGGGCGAGGCCATCCCGGTCGATGGCGAGGGGGCCAACCTGGCGATGCATTTCCTTGATGGTGCGCCGGGCCACCTCCGGGTAGTCGGGCGCCTTGAGCAGGCGGCGGGCGACACCGGGATCCCACACCTTGAAGTCGGGCATGTAGATATCGATGACGCCGTCGAGCAGCGCAAGGCTTTCCATCGAGTCATAGGCGGACGTATTGTAGACGAGCGGGAGGCGCAGGCCGTTGCGCACGGCGATGACCAAGGCCTCCAGCACCTGAGGCACGACGTGCTCGGGAGTGACCAGATTGATGTTGTGGCAGCCCAGCTCCTGCAGGTGCACCATGAGGGCGGCCAGCTCCTCGGCGGTCACCTCGGTACCTTCGCCGACCTGGCTGATGTCGGAGTTCTGGCAGAAAACGCAGCGCAGGTTGCACCACGAGAAAAAGATGGTGCCGGAGCCCCGCCATCCCCGCAGGCACCGCTCCTCGCCGTGGTGCGGGAAGGCCGACGAGACCCGGGCAAAGCGCCCGGTACGGCAGGTTCGGCGCTGGTCGGCCAGGCGGTTGGCGCCGCAGTTGCGCGGGCATAGGCGGCACGATTCGAGCGCGGCAACGGCCCGCCCGGCCCGGCGCTCGAGCTCGCCGGACTCGTAGAGGGCCAGGTACGCCGGCTGCCAGGACTGCGCTGCCGATCCCATGCCTGCCAGGCCTCCGCTCCTTCGCGCTGTGGGGGCTCGCCCTGATCATACAAGGCGCGCCCGGGGAGTGGCCGCGGGGCGCTCAGCACGGGGTCAGGCGATGGCCGACTTCCGGCGCATGACGGCTGCGCTTTGCGGGCACGCGGAAGTAAACTCCACAGAGGACGTAACCGGCCCGCAGACGGCCTGCCGCTCGACGTGCTCGAACCCCAGCCGAGCGAAGTAACCCTCCGCGGTCGTGGTCAGCAGGTACACCTCCGTGGCCCCATTTTGGATTGCCCGCCCCAGGGCCGCCTCCACGAGCCGCCTGCCAACGCCCACGTTCTGCAGAGGCGGCGTCACCGCCACCGAGCGGAGCAGCGCCTGGGAGCCGTACGGTTCGATGCCGGCGCAGCCGATGACGGTGGTTGCTGCGGGGATGGCGGTTGCCAGGGAGGCTCCTGGTTGCTGCCGGCGGCGGGCGACGAAAAAGCCGTCGAGGTGTTCGGCGACGCCATCGGCCGGGAGGCCGGCCTTTTCGAGCAGGTGCAGGATGGCGGGCAGGTCGGCCCCGGATGCAGGTTCGATGCTCAGTTCCGCCGGGCCGAGGGCGACCTGGCCGGGTTTGCGGGCCCGGATGAAGGCGCTGGCGATGGGCAGGCGCTGGCGGGTATCGCCGCAGCATGTAGATTCCAGCGTCGAGACCGGCTGGATCTCGATGTCGGTGAGACCTGCCTCCCGCAGCAGGCGTTCGTACGTGGCGATGCCCAGGGCGCCTGCCACGCACCGCGACCAGGCTCGCGGCATGCGGCGCACGGCGCCGGGAAGGGGCTTGCGGGCGACGACGTCGTATACGGCAAGACGGCCGCCCGGGCGCAGCACCCGGGCCGTTTCCCGAAGGACGGCTGCCTTGTCGACGGACAGGTTGATCACGCAGTTTGAAATGACCACGTCGACTGACGAGTCGGGCAGTGGCACGGCCTCGATGCGCCCTTTCAGAAACGCCACATGATCGAGCCCGCTGCGGCGGCGGTTCTGTTCGGCAAGGGCCAGCATCTCATCGGTCATGTCCAGGCCCCACACGAACCCGCCGGGCCCCACCCGGCGGGCCGCCAGCAGGACGTCAATGCCGCCGCCCGAACCCAGGTCGAGCACCACCTCACCGGGGTACAGCTGGGCCAGGGCTAGGGGGTTGCCGCAGCCGGCTGACGCTGCCAGGGCCTCCTCGGGGAGGGATGCCTGCTCCTCGGGCGTGTAGGCAAAAGGCCCGCAGCAGCCGTCCCCCGATCCCTGCCGGCGCTTGCTCGAACGGGCTGCGCGCGTGGCGACTTCAGCGTAGTGCTCTCGCACCGCCCGGACGATAGCCTCGGGATCCTCGGCCTGGAACGCTCGAGGTCTCTTTGGACCCTGAACCTGCTCCATGGGCTCTGCCCCTCTCCGCAGCGAAGCTACACACCCACGCGTGCGCCCCTACGAGCTCGCCACCAGTAAACCAAGACGTCCCATCACCGCTTCCCGCAGCAGCCGCTCCTGACGGTCTCGAGCAATCACGTCCAGGCTCCTTCAGTGATACAAGCCCATCGCTATCCCTCCGTTGGCTCTGAGGTCGTTCAGAAAGGCGCTTTGTGGGCGAGACTGTATTGACGTCGTTCGATACCCTTGGGTTCGCCTGCCCCTTCTATCGATCCTCTCTCCCGGCATCACGCTTCCGATCCGGCTCACGGCATCAACCGGCCAATGGCACGCCAGGCCTCCATCAGCCCGGATGGCGAGACCCGATAGTAGACCCACAGACCGCGCCGTTCCGCCGTGACAAGGCCCGCACCTCGCAAGACCTTGAGGTGATGGGAGATCGCCGGCTGCCCCTGCGGGAATTGCGCCACGATATCGCACACGCACAAGGGTCACCTCTGTGCCGAGAGCGACATAAGGATGCCCAGCCTGGTGGGGTCATCGAGGGCTCGGAAGATGCTGGCCCACCGAGCCAGCTCGGGGGGACTGACTTGCGGCCGGATGACGCACTTACAGCAGCCGCTCATTTCCGGCGCAACCGCACCGTGCGCCATGACCTGCGTAGCCCCCAAGCTGTACCGGTGTCTTGCTTCGCCATCGACGGCTGCGGCCTTGGTGCCTCGTCGATATCCGCGGACCAAGGTGTTATCCCCCGCCTGTGGTGGCGACCTTCGACTGACGAT
>JBFMCJ010000027.1 GCA_040754675.1 Bacillota bacterium | reverse complement strand
GGGGCTGTCGCCGCTGCTGGTGCGAGAGATCTTCGCCATCATCCAGCGGATCAACCAGGAAGAAGGCGTGACGGTCCTCCTCGTCGAGCAAAACGCCCGGATGGCCCTTTCAATTGCCCACCGGGGCTACGTCATGGAGAACGGCCGCATCGTCCTCGAGGGGTCCGCCGATTCGCTGCGGTCGAACCCCGACGTCCAGGAGTTTTACCTGGGCCTGTCGGGGGAAGGTGGCCAGAAGAGCTACCGGGACGTCAAGGCCTACCGCCGCCGGAAGCGCCACATGTGATTGCCAGCCCTCGGCGCCCATGGCCTGCGTAGAAAAGGGCCGGCCCCGAGCGAAACGCCCGGGGCCGGCCAGCAGCAACAGGCAGGCGCGTGCTGCAAGCTTTACACCCTGAACGCCTCAACCGCCTTGAGCAGCTCCTGCGCCATGCGCGCCAACCTCTGAGCGGCGCCGGCGATCTCCTCAACGGCGGAGGACTGCTCCTCGGTGCTGGAGGCCACCTCTTCGGCACCCGCCGCGTTCTCCTGGGTGATGGCCGCGATCTCGTCCACCGCCTTGATGGCGGCTTCACTTGCGGCCGCCATCTCCTCGGCGGCCTTACTCACCTCCATGGTCTGGGTCACCGAGCGATCCACGGCCTGCGTGATGGCCTCAAACGTCTGGCCCGATGCATTCACGGCATCCACGCCCTCGGAAACGGCCGCCCGCACCGCCTCCGTGTTGCGAACGGCGCGTTCCACCTCCTGCCGGATCTCCGCGATCAGGTTGGCGATCTCGGCCGCCGCCTGGCGAGACTGCTCGGCAAGCTTCCTCACTTCCTCGGCCACCACGGCGAAGCCCCTGCCCTGCTCTCCGGCCCGGGCCGCCTCAATGGCGGCATTGAGCGCCAAAAGGTTGGTCTGCTCGGCGATCCCCGTGATGACGTCTACGATCTGGCCGATGCGCTGCGAGCGGTGGCCCAGGTCCTCTACGGCCCTGCCCGACTCCCCGGCGGTCTGCTCAATCTGCGCCATCCGCTGCGTGATGTTGCCGAGGGCCGACTGCCCGTCCCGGGCGAGCCTTGCCACGTCGTTGCTGCCGTCGGCGATCTCCTTGATGGCCGTTGAGACCCGCCGCACCGACTCGCCCATCTGCCGCACGCTCCCGGAGGCGCTGGAGGCGGCGGAGGACTGCCGTTCGCTCGCCTTGGCCATCTGATCGACGGTGGCTGCCACCTGCTGCACGCCCTGCCCCACCTGCTGCGACGAACTGGCCAGCTCCTGGCTCGAGTTGGCCACCTGCTGGGCTCCGCCGCGAACCTGTCCGACAAGCTGCCGGAGCCGCTCGGACGTCCTGTTGAACGCTTGCGCCAGGCGGGCGATCTCAGTGCGCCCCCGGACGGGCACGGCCCGCGTCAGGTCACCCTCCGCCAGCCCCTCCATCGCGTGGGCCACTTCGACCACGCCCCGCGACTGAAGGCGCCCGACCCAGTAGGCAGCGGCCAGGGCCACCAGGGCCATGACGGCGCCAATGATTACCGTCTGGCGGAACAGCGCTCCCACAGCCTGCGTCAGCTCGGCGCGGGAGGCCTGGATGACCAGTCTCCAGGGCGTGCCCTCGATGGGCTGGACGCCTATCAACTGTTCCTGCCCCCCAAGCCGGGTAAACCTGACCGTGGAGCGGTCGGAGGCCAGCACCTCGCGGTAGACGTTCCGTTCCGCGTCGCTGGCCGCGCCGGCTATGAGGTTGAGGGTGAGCACTTGCTTCTGGTCAGGGTGAGCCAGCACCAGGCCGTCCTGGTTGACGAGCATCCCCAACCCGGTCTTGCCGAGCTTCAGGCCGCCCGCCTGCTGCGCCATGTAATCGGCTGGCACCACGCCGCTCAGCGCGCCGCTCACCTTGCCCGACTGCTCGTCCCGCAGCGGGACCACGATCTCCACCGCGATCTGGCCGGTGCCGGGGTAGCGGAACGGATTTCCGTAGGCCAATCGCCCCTGAAAGGCTTCCTTGAACAGGGGGTCTTTGTCCACATCTGTTGGCTCCATCTCGCCTGACGCCCTGAGCACCATGGCCTTGCCGTCGGTACTCGCGACTTTGACCTCCAGCACGTCTTTGCTTCCGGCAACGTCCGTATAGAGCGTGCCGGCATAGGACGGAAGGTCCTGGAATGACGTTAGCTGCGCCTGACGCGCAAGCTTCGAAGCCAGCGACTCGACGACTTCAACAGTGCGAGCCCTCGCCGCTTCGATGAGGCGACCGCTGAGCCGCAGCTGGGAGTAGGCAGTCTCCTGGATCTGCTGGACGAGCATCCTGCTGGAAGTCGTGTACACCAGAACGGCAACGGCAGCCGCCGAGAGGACCACGAGCATGACCATTGCGGCCATGAGCTGCTGGCTGAAACTCCTCATATCCCGGCTGGTGCATCCGGGCAGGGCGCGCCGCCGGGAGCCGGCCGCACGCGGTCCCGGATGCCGATCCTCCTTTCGTTGAGGCAATCCTCTTGTTAACGGGAGACTTGTGTAGACTCCTATCCATGGATCGGTAAGCGGCAGGCCGGAGTGAAGCGACCCACATTCACGGACGGGGCGCTGGCGCCATCCAGGGTACAAGCGCGGCTCGGGAGCCAACAGGAGGTGGGCTTGCATGAAGATTTCACAGCGAAGAGTGGCGGCCGGCTCGCCCCGACAATGACGTTTGCCACCAAGCCGTTTGTCGGCATCTTTCGCAATCTGTGACACTTTCCCGGCCGACACGGGACATTCTCCTCTTGCCAACCGGCGCCAACCGGCTGTAGGGTCCGGCCAACGAGGCGCGTTGCTATGCTGGGGGTTTTGCGTGCCACGCAGGGAGTTGGGGCCATGTCCTGACGGAGGGAGTTGGGGTCATGTCCCGCCTGCCCGCAAGTGGTCTAACCATGAAATTCATCATCCCGAGTGGCCTTGTGGTGCTGCTCGTCATGGGAGTGGCGACGGTCTACCTGGTGAGGAACCAGAAGAAGGCGCTCGTGGCAGAGGTCCGCGAGCAGGCAGAACTCCTCGAGGCCCAGGTGCGCGCAACCCGCCAGTACCTTGCCGAAACGCTGGAAGTCGCATTGCCCGAGGCGGCAACCGTCGAGATGTTGAAGGATCTGGAGGCTCGGAGAGGCCACTCGGTCCGGTTCGTTAGCCTGGATCCCCTCAACCCCGATAACGCCCCTCAAGACGCCTTTGAGCACCAGGGTCTGGAGGCGATTGGACGCGGCGGCCGGACCGCGTTCGAGAAAGTCGAGTCCGTCAGCGGTACGACCCGTTACCGGCGCATCATCCGCGACATTGCCACCAGTGAGCGGTGCTCGTCGTGTCATATCGGTGTTCAGAAAGGTGATGTGATCGGCGGGCTGGTCATTACCATTCCCATGGACTCCATGATCCAAAGCGCCAACACCCGGGCCGCCGTGCTCGCAGGCAGCTCCCTCGGAGCGGTGGTGCTGCTCATCCTCATGTTGGGCCTCATCCTTCGTAAGGTCATCATCAACCCCCTCAACGGCCAGCTGGTCAGCGCCCTTCACGCCCTGGCAGAGGGCGACCTGACGCGCCGGACGCAGGTCACCACCAACGACGAGCTGGGCCGTGCAGCCAAAGCCCTGGACGGTGCGTCCCAAAACCTGCGGCAGCTGGTACAGGGCGTCAGGCACAGTGCGGAGCAAGTCACGGCATCCAGCCAGGGACTGGCCGACGCCTCCACCCAGGTGCGGCTGGCGGTCCAGCAGGTGGCCGAGACCGCCAACCAGATGGCGGCCGGTGCCCAGCGCCAGTCCGAGGAGGCCGCGGCCACGGCGGAAGGCGCCCGGCAATTAAGTGAAATGGCCCGGCAGGTGGCGGCCGTTACGCAGGAGATGGCTCGGGGAGCGGACGAGGCCGCCAAGCTGGCGAAGAGTGGCCGTGAAGCCGTGGCCGCCATGAAGGGTCGCATGGAGGACATTCAGCGGGCGGTTTCGGAGTCCGGCCAGGCGGTGTATGAGCTGGGCCAGCGCTCGCAGCGCGTCGGCCAGATTACCGACGCCATCACGGCACTGGCCGAGCAGACCAACCTCCTTGCCCTCAACGCAGCCATTGAAGCAGCCCGTGCAGGTGAACAGGGCCGGGGTTTTGCAGTCGTGGCCGAAGAGGTGCGCAAGCTGGCCGTCCAGTCCCGGCAGGCCGCAGCGGAGATCGGGGGCCTCATCGGCGAAATCCGGGCAGACGTCGAACGCGCGGTACTGGTGACGGAGGCAGGGCGTACCGCGGTGGCCGCCGGAGCGGAGACCGTGGCGAGTTCCGGGCAGACCTTCGAGGCGATCACGCAAACGGTTGAACACTCCCTGCGACAGATTCAGGCGCTGAGCGCGGCGGCCCAGAAGATGGCGGCGGCCAGCGAACAGATGCTGCGGTCGGTTGAGGAGATCACGGCCGTTGCCCAGCAAAACGCGGCGGGCACCGAGGAACTGGCCTCGACCGCTGAGGAGCAGTCCGGCGCCGTTGAACAGATCGCAACGCTTTCCACCAGCCTGGCGGCAATGGCCAATCAACTCCTCAAAGAGGTTGAGGTCTTCCGGCTGTAGGCCGTACCAAGATGCCCCGAGCGATGGCCCCGCAGCCCTCGCGCACCCGGACGACGACGCCGAGCCCGTTCGCGCCGCCCGCGCAACGGAAATCGATCTGACAGCCGCGACACCGGATGATCAACAGAGAGAGACTCGGGGTGTTGACTCCTTTTGGAGGCGCAATTGACGATAAAGGATATGGTTCCTCGCTAGTCAACATGGGTTGAAGAATCCGCCAACCGCATCGGTTTGGCCACTGAAGCGCTCGGTCCGGAAACCGTCGCCCATTCTCGGAGCCTGGAATAGGTGCTCTCGTCGACGGCGGCCCGCCAGGGGTACCTGAGGGTGTACGTTGCTACGGCCGTGTGCCGGGACCCGATAGCTGCGCGTGCAACGCTTGTAGCACCCCCAAGGGGTCGCTTGCGCTCGTCACGGCGCCGCCAACGATGAAGCCATCGACGCCGGACCCGGCGAGCTTCGGCAAGTCTTCCGGGCCCAACCCTCCTGCCACGTAAACGGGGACGGCCACCGCTCTACGCACCGCTTCAATGCGTGCGAGAGCGGTGCCCACGTCCCGCGATCCGACCTGTGGCCACCTGGGCAGGTGCAAGCAGACCTCGTGCGCTCCGAGCTCTTGCGCTCGGCGAGCGGCCTCCGGCTCGTCAGAGCAGCCTATCAGGTCCGCCATGACAAGCCTCCGCCGCCATGGGGCGATGTCCTCCTCCGCCCGGGCCGCCCGGCCGACGCCCTCCCACGTCGCCCGGTCCGCCACAGCGGCCACCACCGTCACCACGTCGGCTCCAGCCTCAAAAGCGCTGAGGGCAATGCGTTCTCCAGCGTCACAGATTTTGGTGTCCGCCACAATAACGGCGTCGGGGGCCAGCGCCCTCATCCGTCGCACCGCGGCCAGACCGCTGGCAAGCAAGAGGGGGGTGCCGACCTCGAGGCGTCTCACCTTGCCAGCGATCCGCTCTGCCACCCCGACGGCCACGTTGAGTGACACCATGTCAAGTGCGACCTGCAGGCAAGGGGGCACGGTCGGCTGCCGCAGCGCGTTCATCTCGCAGGGCCCCCTCCCGGCCAGACGGCGTCCCGTAGCCGCTCCACCTGGCGCATCAGAGCTTCGTACTGGGCATGCCGGCGGGGATTCGGCTCGAACACCCTTGTCACGCGCACGCCGGCGGCCAGCTCAGCCAGCGATGCCCCGCCGACCGCATACCAGGCCACCATGGCGGCGCCCGCTGCCGTCGGCTGCGATTGGTCCGTCACCACCACGGGTGTTCCGAAGACGTCGGCCTGCAGCTGGACCCATGGCTCCGACGCTACGAACCCGCCGCTGGCCCGCACTTCACTTGCCGGACCCGCCTGAGCGACCAGGGCCCGGTAGACCGCGTAGAGTCCCAGGCTGAGACCCTCCAGCACCGCCCGCGCCAGCTCCGGCGCTCCGTGGGCTGGCCCCAGGCCTATGAGCGCCCCTCGAACGTCTTCCCGCCACAACGGGCTGCGCTCACCGTACACGTAAGGCAAGAACAACAGCCCGTTCGCTCCGGCCGGCGCCCGCATCGCCAACCTCACGAGTCGGTCAGGCCATTCCATCGATGCCAAAGTACCGGCCTCCGACCGGCGGCACGGTCCGGTGGAGCTTGCCATCAGCTCTTCGATGAGGCCGCCGAGCCACGTGAGCACATTTCCCCCGTTGTTGACAGCGCCCCCGGCGACCCAAGCTCCGCCAGGTGCCGGGTAGCACCAGGTCCGCCCGGCAGTATCCAACGACCGTTTCGGAAGGGTGAATCTTACGGCACCGCTCGTTCCCACCATGCAGCTGGCCAGCCCGGCCCGCTCGCAACCCAGGCCCAGGTGGGCCAGGACCCCGTCCAGCGACCCCACCACTATCTCGGTCTTACGAGGCAGGCCCAAACGATCGGCTGCACTCGCAGTCAGCGGCAGTCGCTGAGCCGGCGAGACCACCCGGGGAAGTTGGGCCTGTCCGATGCCCAGCCAGTTTAGAAGCTCCCCGTCCCAAATCCCATGATCGCTGTCGAAAAGGCCTGTAGCTGCCGCGACGGCGGAATCTACCAACCATTCTCCCGTCAGGCGGTATAGCACGTAGTCTTTAATCCCGGCCAAAATGGCGGGATGCCCGGGTAATCGGCCTTGTCGGCGCCAGTTCAAGAGTTTGGCGGGCCAGTAGCTGGCGTGAACGGGGCAGCCCGTACGCTGATACGGGACATTGCCGAACCGTTCACGGATCTCGGCCGCTTCCGCAGCCGCTCGGACGTCGGCCCAAAGCCAGGCTGGCGTCAGCGGCACGAAACTGCCGCTCCCGTCCCCCTGCGTCCGGCCAAGCCCATCCGTGGGCCCGAACGCGGCCAGACTGCTTGCCGTTCCACACAGAGCCAGAGCAGCTATCCGGGGTCCTCCCGCCAGTTTGGCAACCACCTCTGCAACGGCTGCTTCGGCGGCTTCCGCCACCTGGCGAGCGTCTTGCTCCGCCGCCCCGTTCGGAGCGACCACCATTCCGTAGGGTCGTGCGGCCTGGGCCAGCACCCGAAGCCCTTGATCAAAAGCCACCGCGCGTACCCCGCTGGTCCCCAGATCCACTCCGACGACAGCCGCGGCTACCCTGCCTGTCCTCGGCCTCGCCGCTTGCCCGTTCACTCGTGGCCACCTGGCCGCCCGGTATACGGTCTTGGTTCTGGCCTGGGCCCGCCGGGCCCGCCGTCGATCCGCGGGCCCGGTACCTCATGCCCGGGGCTGACGTTGAGCAGCCGAAGCCCCGTCTCCGGACGGGTTTCGAAGCGCATGTCAACGCCGTCAACCTCGCCAATCACTACGTCGCACAGGTACAGGACCCTGCAGCCCGGTTCGAGATGCCCTCCGAAGCCGCGTTCGAGGTCGGCCACCGCAATGTGGGCGTGGATCTCGCCGTCTGCGATAACCCCATGGATACCGACGATTTCGAGGGGCCGCTCCACCGTGACGAAGCGGTCCTGGGGAGGCAAACCCGCTGTGGTGACGGCGTGGTAGGAGAACCGGTCCAGGGTACCGTAGCCCGTCAGGATGACACCATTACGGATTTGCTCCGCTCGCACGATTTGCCGTAGGGACTCCAACACGTCCTCGCCGCGGTCGAGGTGGATGACCACAACCCGTCGGATCGATCCCGTCCCAAAGACCATGGTTGACTGGTTTGACTCCTCCCTATGCCCTCCGGCGCTTTCGGCTCTCGTTCCGTTTCAGTGCTGAGCGGTGCGAGCAGGCAATGCGTTTGCGACAAGACCGGGCCGGTCTACATGTTACGCCCCCCTCTCGCGCACCGTTAACCGGCCGGCGCCGCAAGATGCACGGACGATCAATCGGGGCTTGAGAAGAATGTCCCGTCCAGGCTCATTCAAGGCCGGAACCGCGGTTCTCGCGACAGCGCGCAGGAGCATGCGCGCCGCGGCCGTCCCCATCTCGTAGATGCGCTGAGCCACCGTAGTCAGGGGCGGGTCCACAATGCGAGCCCATTCGCTGTCGTCGAAGCCCACCAGCGCCACATCGTCGGGAATCCGCACTCCAAGTTCGCGCAGCGCTCGCAACACGCCGATAGTCATCTGGTTGTTGGTGACGAACAGCGCCGTGATACGCCGCTCAGGCGGGAGCGCCATCAATTTGCGCGCTCCTTGGTAACCACTCTCCTCACGGAAATCCCCATAGACGACCCAGTCCGGGTCAATAGCCAGCCCTCGCGCCTCCATCGCTTCCTGGTAGCCTGCGAGGCGGTCGATCCCCGTATTCACGTCCTGCGGGCCCGCCACCACGCCGATCCGCCGGTGCCCGAGGTCAATGAGGTGTAGGGTCGCTTCGTAGGCGCCGGCCCGGTTGTCGGTCAGGACAGCCGGACCACCGAAGGCAGGCGGGCGGCGGTTGACGAAGACCCAGGGGATGCCCTGCTCCCGAAGGATCGCGAGGTGATCTGCCCGTTGCCCTGCGGCCGATATGATCACCCCGTCCACCCGCCTTTCGCAAAAGAGGCGGACGTACATAGCCTCCTTGTCGGCGTTGCGGTCCGTGTTGCACAGAAGCGGATGGTACTGACGGGCTGCCAAAACGTCTTCGATGCCCCTGACCACCGAGCCGAAAAACGGGTTGGCGATGTCACTGATGATGACCCCGATGATATGGGTGCTGCGCTGCTTGAGACTGCGGGCGACCGCGTTGGGCGAGTAGCCCAGATCGCGGGCGGCCGCCAGCACGCGCGCACGTAGTTCCGGGCTGACGAATCCCGTTCCGTTGAGGACGCGGGAGACCGTCGCCGTTGAAGTCCCGGCCTGCAACGCGACATCCTTAATCGTGATGGGGCTGTGCGCCCGCCCTGCCCCGCCCGCCACGGTCGCACCCATCCCTTCGCTCTTACCGCCGGAAGTCATCGGCCGGCGCCCGCGACGTTGTCAGTTGAAACCGAACAGGTGTGGAAGCCACAGAATGACCTGCGGAAGCAGGGCCAGTACGAACGTCCAGCCGATCAGGACCGCGATGAAGGGCAGCCCCGCCCGTGAAGTGTCTTCGACGGAGGTGTTGGCAATGCTGGAGGTGACGAATAACACCACCCCAACAGGGGGGGTGCAGACTCCAAGCGTTAGAGCCGTAGATACGATCACACCCAGGAAGAGCGGATCGATCCCGGCTTGCGTTGCCACAGGGACCAGCACCGGTGTGAGGACGGTCAATGCCGAGATGGTATCGATGAAGGTGCCGACGACAATCAACAGGGCCACGATGCCCAGCATAAGGAGCCAGGGCTGACCGACGCTCCCGCTGAGCTGACTGGCCACCGCTGCCGGGATGCCCTCAAAGGCCATGATCCAGCTGAAGACCGAGGCGACGGTCATCACCAGCATCACGACCCCGGTCGTCACAGCCGTCTTCAAGAGAACCCGCGGGAGTTCGTTCAGCGTCAAGTCACGGTAGAACACGTAAGCTACCACGAAGGCGTATAGCGCACCTATCGCTCCCGCCTCGGTTGGCGTCATGACGCCGCCAAGGATGCCGCCCATAATCAGGACCGGTGCCAAAAGTGCCGGCGCAGCTTCCCGGCCTGCCCTAAGCATCGCCTGCAGGGAGGAGCGGGGGTCAACAGGCACACCCATACGGGCGGCACTCGCCCGCAGCAACGGGACCAGGGCCAGGCCAAAGAGAATGGCAGGCACATATCCGCCGACAAACAGCCCGCCAATGGAAACGCCCGCGATGGTGCCGTAGACGATCATGGGGATACTCGGGGGAATAATAGCCCCCAAACTGCTGGAAACCGATTCGATGGCAGCAGCAAGGCCCCTGGGATACCCGGAGCGGATCATCGCTGGAATGGTAATGGCTCCGGTGCCGGCGGCGTTGGCCACAGCCGAACCCGAGATGCTCGCGAAAATCATGCTGGAGACGAGGCTGACCACGCCCATCCCGCCGGTGAGATGCCCGACGATGGTGCGGGTGAAGTGGACCAGTCGGCGAGAGATGCCGCCTGCGTTCATGATCTCACCGACCAGCACGAAGAAAGGGATGGCGGTCAACGTGAAGGAATCGGCCCCGGCGTACATCTGCTGCGCGATGGTCCCGAGCGGTACGTCAGGCAGGAAAAAGAACAAGTAAGTGACCGACGCGAGCCCGAGGGCGAAGGCGATCGGCACCCGGCCGGCCAGGAAAACACCCAGGGTCAGTAATAGTACCAGCGTGCCCATGTTGACCTCCACGAAAAACCGATCCCACGGAGTCATACACGCCCGATCAGCGCGGGGGCTCTCCTGCTTCCGTCCATTCGGGCTTGCGTCATTCGGTTCGTGCCTGGTCTGCTACTCGGCCTGGTGCAGGCAGGGTGGTGTCCCCATCGGGGACCAGGTCTTCCCCCTGCAGAAGGACCCTGAGGACCTCCAGGAACATCAGAAACGCGGCCACCGGGACTCCAAGGTAACCCCAGGCGGCCGAGATGCCCAACATCGGTGTCACCCTACCGAAGCGAACTGTCTGGAGGACCAAGCGCGTACCACCCCAGACCACCACCCCCAGAAACGCAAGCGTCAGGAGGATGACACCGACACGCACGGCGCTTCGCCCCCTAGGGGGAAGGTGGTCCGTCACAAAGGTGATCGCCAGGTGCGAACGTTTACGAAGCGCCACGAAGGCCCCGAAGAAAACCACCCACACGAAGGCCAGCCTGCTTAGTTCCTCCGCCCAGATCAGCCCGACCTGCAGGAGATAGCGCGCGACCACGTTGGCCGAGACCAAGACCACCAGAGCGCCGGTGAGAAGAATGGTCATCCATTCAACCAATGTGCTTATCCTGGTTATGGACCGGACGATGGCCGCGCGCATCCCCTTCATGCTCCCTTCAACCCGTGTGCGCTAGTCGGCCTGAACGACCAGCTCGTAGAGCTCCCGGCTGAAGGACTTACCGATGTACTCCTCGTGAATACGCCGGGTAGCCTTGCGGAAGGGTTCCAGCTCAGGCCAGTTGACCTTCACGCCATGTTCCTGCATCTTGGCCACTAGCTCATTGGTGAGGCCCACGACGTACTGTCGCTGAAAGGCCAAAGCCTCATCGGCCGCTTCCTGCATGGCCTTCTGTATATCGGCCGGCAGCGAGTTGAAGAAGTTGTCGTTCACCACCAGCACTACGAAAGAGAGCAGGTGGTGGGTCATGGACATGTATCGCTGGACCTCATGGAGCTTGGCAGGGTAGATGTTGATTACAGCGTTCTCCTGACCGTCGATGGTCTTTTGCTGTAGGGCAGTATAGACCTCGCCATAAGGCATAGCTACCGGGATACCGCCCAATGCCTCCGTGATTGCCAGGTTGACCGGGCTTTGCGGGCTACGGATTTTGAGACCCCTCAGGTCCTCCGGCTTTTCGATCGGCCTCCGGTTGTTGGTGTAGACGCGGGCACCGTTGTTGCCCCAGCCCAGCACGCGAAGCCGCTTCTCCCGAAGCGCGCGCTCGATCTCCTTGCCCACCGGGCCTTCGAGCACCCGAAAGGCTTGGTCGTGATCGCGGAGCAGGTAAGGCATGCTTAAGAGAGTGGTAATTGGCGCGAACTGCGCGAGCGGGTCGTGGCCGATGATCGTCATTTCGATGGTCCCGGCCTGCACTTGCTGGATTACCTCGGTTTCCTGACCAAGCTGCCCACCGGGGAAGACTCTGACCTTGAGCCGTCCATTGGTCTTTTGCTCCAGCAGTTCGGCAAACTTGGTGGCGGCGACGTCAAAATGGCTGCCAGCCGCGCAACAGTGGGGCAACCGGATGGTCCGGCTTGCCTGGGCCGCAGCCATTGACGTGGCAGTGAAGACCAACAGGCCGGTGAGCACTAAAACGCCTGCGCGGATCCTGAACATGGCTTACCTCCTTGCACAGTGACCTACTGCCTGACGCGTTGCCTACCACGCCCTGTCATAGCTACCTGGAGTCAAGTTTGGCTAGCTCCTGAACCTGGCGTTGCACCTCCTTTGCGTTGGCCCGCACAGCCTCGGTCAGCCCTAGCGCAAGGTCGCGCATGGAGCGCCTCTGAACCGTGTATGGGTTGCGGTCGATGGCCTGCTGCACCGTCTCCACCCATTGCGCGGGTACCCCATCTATCCCTTGGAAGGCGCCGCAAATCGCCCCGAGTATGCCGCCGATGCAGTCCGTGTCGCGCCCCAGGTTGGTCGCTCCGATCAAGCCTTGCCTGACGTCGCCTTTCGTGATCCAGAAGAGAGCGATGGCCTCCGCTGCTGTTTCCACCGCGTCGGCATAGGGGTAGGTGGGAGCGAAGTGCCGGCGGATCGGCTCGCGAATCTCTCGAATGTCGGGATACCGCTTGGCCAGCTCCAGGACCTCGTCGATAATCTGCCGAGTGAGCGCCGAGCCGTAGGCCCTTGACGCTTCCACGACCGACTCCACCGTGGCATTTGGCCGGAACGCTTCGGCCACCGCCGCGGCAATGGCCTTGCAGGCCTCCACGCCCCCGCTGGCGGGCGGCTGCAGGATGGCGGCTACTTCCGCCGCGTCAAGGGCCGCCTGGTAGGGGTTGCAAGCGTTGATGACGCCGACAGGGCTGATCATGTGGGCCGCGTCAACCAGCCCAGGCCAGGGTGTCATAGCCCCGAGCAGCCTGGGCGGTATGCGGGTGTTCTCGTCGCCGGCCACCAAGCGGTCGTAGTGGATCTTGATGTGCGGGTTGATCAGCCGGCCGATGTCCTCCCGCTTGATCTCCCGCTTCCACACCTCTGCCAGGTCGTCAACGGTGATACGCCCGCCCTTTTCGACGATCGCCAGCGCCAAGAGGTAGCGAATCTCGGCGCCGTCCTCGGTCATCCCCGGCGGCATGTCCATGTGCTGGTAATGTAGGGCCGGGCTATTGTTCCAGTAACGAACGTCCCGTTCTTGCTGCACCCAGGGAAGAAAGGTCTCCACCCAGCCTAGCTTCTCCTCAATGGCTTTCCAGCCGCCGCCGGGAACGCTGACCCACTCCACGGCCGCCCCCATGGCGGAGCCAATGTTGGCTGCTGCGATGGATCCATATACCTTCTTGAACAGCAGGGTATCTTCCATGTTTCGCCCCTTTCGCAGGTGGCAAGTACTCGTGTTAGCACGACAGCCATTACTCTGAGTTCAGTCCTGGCCAGGCGTTCCGAGGACCCCAGCAGACGAGGCTCCTTCACCCCCTGGGGTAGGTCAACGTTTACGTAAAGGTTTACACCCCCGAACTTCGGCAACCCCCTTCGGCTTTCCTGCTGGGGACAGAAAATCTCGAACCTCTCATCTCGCATGCAAGAAGCCGAGCGCCCGGGCTATAAGCGGCCCGACGCCCCAACGGCATCCGGGTCAACCTTGCCTACAAGGGTTAGGCCCGGCGTGGCCGCGGGCCGCTCACCGCCGCATTCCGCCCCCTCCGGCTGGCTCTTCGGCTTCCGGCAGCGCCTCACGGAACCTGATGTCTTTCATGATCTCGTGCCGGCCGTCCAGCAACCTCGCGTAGAACCCCCACCAGCGGCCGCCAGGCTCGAACGTTGTCTCCTTCGAACATCTCACGAGCACGCGATTCCATCCCGCCCCCAGGGCAACCCGGGCCCTCAGCGGCTCCACGGCCGGGGCGACGGGCGTCTCCACCACCGCCTCCCCGTTGACCCACAGCTTCAGGCGGTCCTCGCCCACCAGCTCGACGACCGCCTCCCGGTCATCAGGCGACCAGACCTGGGCGGCGGCGTAAGCCACCCAGCGCTGCTGCGGCTGCTCCCAGGGCTCCCGATCGATCATCAACCCGGCCAGGTTGAGGTAGCCAAAACAATCGCTCACCATGCTGTACGCTTTCCAGTCCCACCTTTGCCCTCCCAGCGCGACGCTCGTCTGTGACAGGCCCCTGGCCAGTTCTTGCTCAAGGCCCGAAAGCCCCTGGTCGTTTTGCCCCGCAATGGGGCCCAGCAGGCTCCACGTGGCCACGCATTCGCTTGCCAGAAGGATCTGCGCGCTCAGGGTGAAGCTTCGCCCTTCGGGCGGCCTGACGGTTACGCTGACGGCAGTTGGCGCTCCCGGGGCATGCTGCGAGCCTGTGGCCTTGCAGCGCCACGCCCGAAAGGCGGACACGCCGGCAGGCCTGGGCACCTCCACCTCCTCGCCCACCCAGCCGGGCGCCGGCGTGAACTGCCACTCGACGGGGCTTCCCCGAGGCAGCGGCGCCTCGATGTAGGCGTAGACCACCGCGGTCCCCGGCTCCGGCCAGGAGGCGTCAAGCCTGAGCTCCGCCACGCCCCCGTCCGGCGAGGCGCTTTGGGGCGGGGCTGCCTCGGAGGGTGGCTTGCACCCGACCAAAGTGACTGAAGCCGGCTGGCGGATGGGCCACCGCGGCAGCCACACCGTCACTTGCCTTGCCCGGGCATCGCAGGCGTACGCCGCCTCGAGCCTCTCCGCTGAGGTTGCCCCTTCCCCGCCCGGCAGCGGGCTGCCGCCCAACAGCACGGCCTGCGGCTGGCCGGCGTCGTGAAACACGACCCGGATCGCCCGCCTTTCGTGCTGCCCTTCGAAGGCTCCCTCAGCGGGATGGATGACCAACGAGCGCGCCCCGTCGAAGTACTCGATGAGCGTCTGCGCATGCTCGCCGCGCTCGTAGGCGTACGTGACCCCGTCGTCCTCGTGCAGTACAAACCGGGCATCCGCCCCGGGATAGACGTGGATCGTCAGCGGATCCCACTGGGCGTCCCGGGCATGGAGCACGTCCGGCCCGAAAACCACGATCGAGCCCGCCCTCACAAAGACAGGGATGCGGGCCAGCGGGGCAAAGGCCGACACCTCGGCCGGGCCGGAAAGCGCCCTGTCCGTCCAGAAGTCGTACCATTTCCCCTCCGGCAGGTACACCCGGCGCTCCCGGGCCCCGCGCTCGGTGATGGGGGCTACCAGGAGGCTTGCGCCAAACATGAATTGCTGTTCGCTTTCGGCCGCCCGGGGGTTGTCCGGATACCGCATCGGCATGGCCTGCATGATGGGCACACCGCTCAGGTGGGTCTGCCAGGCGTGCGCGTAGATGTAGGGCAGCAGCCGGTACCGAAGCCGTATGGCCTCTGTCGCCGCCGCCTCCACCAGGGGCCCGAAGGACCAGGGCTCGTTGCCCGGCCTCGTTCCGTGCGTACGGAACAGGGGGCACCAGGCTCCCCACTGCAGCCACCGCACGTAGAGTTCGGGGTCGTACCACGGCACCGCCATGAACCCGCCGATGTCGGTGGTCCAGTAAGGCTGGCCGGACAGGCCCACCTGCTGGCCGATGATCACCTGGGAGCGCAGCACCTCCCAGGTGGGCGAAATGTCCCCCGACCACATGGCGCACCCGTAGCGCTGGATGCCGGCGTACGCCGTGCGAGCCAGGCTGAAGACCCGTTCGCTGCTGCAGGAGCGCTGCCCCTCAAACAGCCCCTTGGCCCAGAACAGGCTGTAGATGTTGTGAACGCGCTCGCGGCTGCCCAGGAAGTGCCGGCTTCCCGGCGGATGCTGCTCGGGCTCGCCCATGTCGATCCAGTAGGCTCGGACCCCGTCGTCGAACAGCCGCCGGATCCGGGACCACCAGGCCCGCCTCACCTCGGGGTTGGAGAAATCGACGAGGCTGTCGTGCACCAACGGGTGGCGGGGCCCCTCGGTCCCGGGAAACCTCGCGAGGTAGCCGTTTTCGAGGAAATCCTGCCAGTTGACGGATCCCCTGTCGACAAAGGGGTGCTGTGCCTGCATCACCCGAAAGCCCATGCTGGCAAGCTCCCGGGTCATGGCCGCAGGATCCGGCCAGGCGGCCCGGTCCCACTCCAGGTCGCCAAAGGTCTTAAACCATAGCCAGTCGATGACCAGCACGTCGCAGGGGATCCCCCGGGCCCGGTACTGGCGCCCCACCTCCAGAAGCTCGCGCTGGCTGCGGTAGCGGTTTTTGCTCTGGATGTACCCCAGCGCCCAGATGGGAGGCACGGGCGCGGCGCCCGTCAGCTCGCGGTATCCCCGCAGCAGCTCGGCCATCGGCCAGCGCACGATGACGAAGTACTCGACGCGGTCGCAGTAGGTCAGCACCGTGATGCAGTCGGGCCGGGAGCCGGCCACAGGCTCGTCCTGGCGCCACGGAGCCGGAGCCCTCGTCTCGGAACCCGGAGGGTCGGCCGGCGGCGGAACCTGCGCCTCGCCGATGGCGAAGCGGCTGGGGTAGGAGGTGTTGAGAAGCAGCCCGTACCCCCGAGTGCTGATGAGAAACGGAATCCCGGCCGGCCCGCTCTGGCTGAACCCTCGCCACTCGTGCCAGATCCGGCGTTCCTGGCCGCGCAGGTCGAGGTGGGGGTACGTGCCCTGCCCCAGCCCGTAGATTCGCTCCTCGAGCGAAAGGGCCAAGCGCTGGAGGACGCGCCCGTCCGCGAGTTGGATGCCGTTTTGCGGTATGACAAACGCCACGCGCCCCCGCGAGTCGGCGACCTCCAGCGAAAACGGCTCCATGCCGATACGGGCCGTGACACGTCCCGACTCGATGAAGATGTCGCCGTCCCGGCAGGCCACGTCGACGGGGGCTGCCTCCGCTGCCAGGCCCTCCTGCAGCACGAAGGACGGCTCAGGCTCCGTACCGTCTCGGGAAATCCTCACGCGGAGCACGTCGGGCGAGACAAACCGCAGCTCGACCGCCGCCCCCTCTCCCGTGACGGCCACACCGCCCGCGACCGGCCTCCAGCTCGCCATCGAACCCACCTCCCCCATGCCGTCCCCTCCTGCTGCGGCTCTTCCCGGCGCTGCCTCAGCACTCCTGCGCGGCGCAAACCGGGCACCGCCCCTCCCGCCCGCCTGACGGGCGCGGGGCACCAACCTGCCGCGCTGCCGACAGGGCGATCACCCTTGTGGCCGCGGCCCCAGCGGGAGCTCCACTTCCCGCGCCCGGCCGTTTCGGGCGATGGTGAGCCGGACCCGCTCGCCGGGCGCGACTCCCACGAGCACGTGCGTTAGATCGGCGTACCCCCGTACAGGCTGGCCATTGACCCCGGTCACGACGTCTGCGGCCTGCAGGCCGGGGGCCGCCGCCGGCGACCCTTCGACCACACGCGTTACGACGGATCCTCGCTTGACCGTCTCGTAGGCGGGGTGCCCCGGTCGAAGCGACGTGTGGGCAATGCCCAAGCAGTTGCGCCACCAGTCGCCCCGCTGATCGGCCCCCTGTTCGAGGACGCTCTTGAGGTTGCGCAGCAGAAGCTCCATCCCGACGTCGGCGCTCTCCCGGTGAACGTGGCCGGCATCGTCATCGGTAAAGTCGCCGTACTCGATTCGTACCCGGGTGGCCTCGCCTTCAGCCGTGAGCGTCCAGGCCCTTCGGAATCCGTCGTCGGTGACGTAGGCCAGCCGCTCCGGCGGCGAAAGCTCGGTGATCGAGCCGGCTTCGCGAGCGCTCCAGCCGTAGTCGAGGGGCGATCCGGCCTCCGACGCGCAGGTCGAGGCTGGCCGAACGGGTCAGCCACCGGTTAAGTTCCGACGGATCGGTCAGCGCCCGCCAAATCGCGTGAGGCGTTGACGAGAATCTGCTTGCGGACCATCAACTTGTGCAGGCTCAACGCTTCTCATCC
>JBFMCJ010000026.1 GCA_040754675.1 Bacillota bacterium | reverse complement strand
GGTAAAAACCCCCCACGCAGACGTTGATGGGGTGGATCTCCCGCCCGCCCAGCACCCGGACGATCTCGTTTCCAATCTTTTTCAGACGCAGCCCCCGCCCCACCGCCTCCGGATGCTCCTGAGCCATCTTCAGGGCGTCGTCGTATCCCAGGAAATCGGGCGCGTGCAGCATGTAAACGTGGAGGGCGTGGCTTTCGATCCACTCGCCGCAGTAGATGAGCCGCCGCAGGTCCCTCAGGGGGCCCGTCACCCGGATGCCGAGCGCCGCTTCCATGGCGTGGGTACTGCTCATCTGGTAGGCCACGGGGCATATGCCGCAGATGCGGGCGGTGATGTCCGGGGCTTCGGCAAAGGCCCGGCCTCGCAGGAAAGCCTCAAAAAAGCGCGGTGGCTCGAAGACCTCCAGGCGGGCCTCCGCCACCTTGCCGTTTTGAAGCCTGACGTAGAGGCTCCCCTCGCCCTCCACCCGGGCCAGGTAATCGACCTTAATGGTTCTTGCTGACACGGTATCGATGCCCCTTCACGCTCTCTCCGCCGGCTTCGCCGTTCGACCGGCCGCAGCCTCGTCCCCTGCGCGCTCGGCCTCGCCCTTGCCCAGGGGTTCCCGGAAAGCCTTCGACCATGCGTTGAACGTGTGGAACGCCCGCTGCACGTCCTGTGGCGAGCGCCCCAGGAAGTTCTGCCACCAGCCGCCCAGCGACGCCGTGTTGGGCGACTCCATCGGGCCGAAGCACCCGTAACAGCCCCGGTTGTAGGAGGGGCACAGCGCCCCGCAGCCTGCCTGGGTCACCGGGCCCAGGCAGGGGGTCCCGTGCGCCACCATAACACAGACGTTGCCCTGCCGCTTGCACTCGAGGCAGACGCTGTAGGACGGTAAGTTGGGCCGGCGGCCATGGATGAGGGCGCTGATCACCTCCAGCAACTGGTCTTTATTGACCGGGCACCCCCGCAGTTCCAGGTCGACGGGGACGTGGTCGGCGATAGGGGTCGACCGTTCGAGGGTGTGGATGTGCTCCGGAGTGGCGTAGACGACGCGGATGAAGTCGTTAACGTCCTTGAAGTTGCGAAGCGCCTGAATGCCGCCCGCCGTCGCGCAGGCACCAATGGTCACCAAAAACCCGGACTGGCGGCGGATCTCCTGGATACGCAGTAGGTCATGGGGCGTCGTGATGCTGCCCTCCACCAGGGAGACGTCATAAGGCCCCTCGAGCTGGGCTCGGGTCGCCTCAGGAAAATAGGCGATCTCCACCGCGCCCGCCACCGCCAAAAGCTCGTCCTCCAGGTCAAGCAGGCTCAACTGGCATCCGTCACAGGAGGCGAACTTCCACACCGCTAACCTGGGCTTGCCTTTGGGCGCCACTTCTCAGATCTCCCGCTTTCCGAAAAACGCTTTGATGCGGTCGTACCGGAACACCGGCCCGTCCTTGCATACGAACACGGGGCCGAACTGGCAATGGCCGCAAAAGCCCAGGGCGCATTTCATGTTGCGTTCCATGGAAAGGTAGATGCGGTCGTCGGGTATACCCCGCGCCTTGAGTTCGGCCACCGTAAAGCGCATCATCACCTCGGGACCGCAGACCATGGCCACGCAGTCGTCGGCGTCGAAAAAGGCCCGAGTGAAAAGGGTCGTTACCACGCCCACGTGCCCCCGCCAGCCGGCATCGCCCCGGTCCACGGTGACCAGCACGTCCACGTCAAAGCGCCCCCGCCAGCGCTCCAGCTCCCGCCGGTAAAGAAGATCGCCCGGGGTGCGGGCCCCGTACAGCAGCACGACCCGCCCGTAATCGTGCCGGCGCGCTAGCAGGTGGTAGATGGCGGGGCGAAGAGGCGCCAGCCCGATACCGCCGGCCACGACGACCACGTCTTTGCCTCGGGCTGCTTCCATGGGCCACCCGGCGCCAAAAGGCCCCCGCACGCCCACCGCCTCGCCGGGCCGCAGGGAGGCCAGGCCTTTCGTGACCGTTCCCACCGCCCGCAGGGTGTGAACCAATCTGTCCGGCCTGGACGGATCGCCGCTGATGGAGATGGGCACCTCCCCCAGGCCGAGCCGGTAGAGCATGTTGAACTGGCCCGGCGTAAAGCGAAGGGTTGTCCCGCCCTCGGCGGGTTTGAGGGTCAGGGTGAGCGTATCGGCCGTCTCCCGCCGAACCTGCTCCACGTGAAAGAGGATGGGCACCATCAGCAACGGCCCGGCAGAAGCTGCTTCGGATTCGGTCACGGCCGGAGCCACCGGCGTCACACCCATCGGCCTTCACCTACCCGTTTGCCCGATAGACGTCCAGAAGCTGCAGGCGCGCGGCCTGAAGGCGCTGGAGTATGACGGGCACGAACCGCTTCAGCAGTTCGTAGCCCAGTTCGTGGTCCTGCTCCGAACGGGCCCGCAGGCACTCGGCGTCCAGGGAGATGGCGCGGGTCAACTGCATGGCCCGGGCATCGAAGTGCCACCGGTAGGGCAACACCAGCCACGACCAGCCCAGCACCTCCCCTTCCCCGATGGTTTGCATGGGAACGGGCCCGCGGCCGGGCACGTACACCTCGATGGCAATCCGCCCGGACCGCAGCAGGTAGAATCGCCGCGCTTCTTCGCCTTCTCGCAGCACCCACTGGCCTGCCTCAAAGCGGACGTTGGCCGCGCACGAAGCCAGCGTCTGGAGGTGTTCCTCAGAAAGACCCTGCAGGAACGGATGCTCCCTCAGCAGCCGAACCAGGCTTTCCGTCTCCATCGTTGCCTTCCCCCTCGCCCTCCCGGATGGCTCGCACCTCCTCCGTGATGTCGATGCCGACCGGGCACCACGTGATGCAGCGTCCGCAACCCACGCAGCCGAAGGTGCCGAACTGGTCGACCCACGTTGCGAGCTTGTGGGTCATCCACTGGCGGTAGCGGGAACGCGCCGAGCTGCGCAGGGTGCCACCGTGGATGTACGAGAAAGCCAGGGTGAAGCATGAGTCCCACCGGCGCCAGCGTTCGGCTCGCTCGCCGGACAGATCCGTCAGGTCTTCCACGGTCGAGCAAAAGCAGGTGGGGCAGACCATGGTGCAGTTGCCGCAGCTCAGGCACCGGCTGGCCACCTGATCCCAGCGGGGATGCTCCAGATTGCGGTAGAGCAGCTCTTTAAGCCCGGCCGTCTCCATGAAGCGCCCCATGTGGCGGGCCGCCTCCGCCACCGCCCGGGCGGCCTGCTCCGCTTCCGGCTCCGAGGGGGGTCGATGGGGGACCTCCCGCAGGAGGCCGGCGCCCGCCTCGCTGCCCACCTCAATCAGGAAGAGGTGCTCCTCGGGCGTCAACAGTTCGGTCAGGGCCAGGTCGAATCCCGACGAAGCCCCGGGCCCGGCGTTCATCGAGGCGCAAAAACAGGTGCCCCCCGGGTGCGTACACTGAACGGCCAGGACGAAGGCCTGCTCCCGGCGGGCCCGGTAGGTGGGATCCTGATACGGCCCTGCCAGGAACACGCGGTCCTGGATGGCCGCCGCGTGCAGCTCGCACGCCCTCACCCCGATGAACGCAAGGCGGGGCGGGGATTGTGGGCCCGCGACGATCTGGAAGCTTCCGTTGCGCCGGGCAGCCTGCCACAACCGCAACGCCGGCGGGTAGAGCCACTTCTTCCAGGAATGGGGGCCGACCGCGTAGCCGAAGAGAGCCCGGTCCGGGCGTCTTTTCAGCCGGTACGTCCCCGGGCCCTGCTCGTCGGTCCAACCGGCCGGTAGCTCCTCTACTCGTGTGATCTCGTCGTAGATGATGGCACCGTCGCGCACGGTTGGCCCGACGAGACGATATCCCCTGTCGAGAAGCAATTCAAAGACGCGCTGCAGGCCGTCGAGCCCGATGACAACCTTGTTTCCGCTTCGCAGCGGTCCGGTGCCTGACTGTGGCCGGCTCACCCGCGCCTCTCCCTTCCCCGGACGTCCCAGGCCTCGCCACATGGCATGCCATTCGCTCCACCCAAGCGAAATCCTCGCGCGCCGGCGCAGCCATTGGAGCCACGGTGCGATCCCTGTTTCAGGGCACGACGATGCGTAGCCGACCTGCCGGGTTCCTTCTTCAGTCGCCGCCGGCCAGAGCAGGAATTTGAAAGAATTGAGCAAGTTTCTTGCAATTCAGGCAGCGCGGTGTAAACGAAGGCGATCCCCCCTGAAGGGGCAGAGGGCTGGGCCTTATCCCAGCGACGTGCGCGGATCGAGGCTGTCCCGAAGGCCATCTCCGATGAGGTTGAACGCCATTACCGTGAGGAAGATGGCGAGACCCGGAAAGGCCGACATCCACCAGGCCGAGAAAACGTAGCTTTGCGCTTCCCCGATCATGGCGCCCCACTCAGGCGTGGGCGGCTTGACGCCGAGGCCGAGATACCCGAGCCCGGCGGCCGTCAGGAGCGCCGTGCCGAGCTGCAGGCTGGATTGCACCACCACCGGCATCACGGCGTTCGGCAAAACGTGCCGCCACACAACCAGCCGGTCCGGTAGCCCCATTGCCCGGGCCGCTTCCACGTACAGGTCCTCCCGGACCACAAGCACGACTCCCCGCACCAGCCGCACATAAACCGCCACGCCGGCCAGCCCTACGGCGGCCACCACGTTCGCCTCCCCCGGCCCCAGGATGGCGATGAAGACGAGAGCGAGCAAGAAGCCGGGAAAGGCCAGCAGGATGTCGACCGCCCGCTGGACGAGCGAGTCGACCCAGCCACCGTAGTAGCCGGATATCAGCCCCACCGGGACGCCCCCTACCACGCTCGTTGCCACCGCCGCGCCGCTGATGAGCAGGGAGAGCCGGGCGCCATAAACGATCCGGGTCAGGATGTCCCGCCCCATGCCGTGTCAAGACCAATCTGACCCTATTGCCGGTGACCGCGACGCGCTGCTTTTGATGAGGTGAAGGAGAGAAGCCGAGGCGGGTCTTATTCTTCTGGCGGGCTCCGGCGGCAGGCCCCGGGGCGCTTCCCAGCCCGTCTCCCCCTGCCGCCACAAAGGGAGTGTGAAGCTCTTTGGGTGATACCCACCGCGCCGCGGCCTACCGGACGACCGACGAGGTCGCCACCGCTCTGTACAAAGGCCACGTCGTGGCCCTGGAGTCCAGCCTCATTTGCCAGGGCATGCCGTGGCCGAACAATCTTGAAACGGCACTGCGGGCCGAAGAGGCCGTGCGTGCCGAAGGCGCCGTCCCGGCCACCATCGCCGTGGTGGACGGGCAGGTGCGCATCGGGTTGTCCCGTCCCGAACTCGAATCGCTGGCGCGCCGCTCCGACACGGTCAAGATCGCCATGCGAGACATTCCCTGGGCCGAACTGCGCCGCCTCACCGGCGGCACGACGGTCTCCGGCACCATGGCCCTGGCCAGCCTTGCGGGCATCACCGTGTTCGCCACCGGAGGGGTCGGCGGCGTCCACGAGGGCGTGGCGATGGACATCTCGTCCGACCTCGGGGCGCTTGCCCGGTTCAACATGGTCGTGGTCTCAAGCGGGGCAAAGTCGTTCCTTGACATCGCCAGCACCCTTGAACTGCTGGAAACCCTGGGCGTCCCCGTGGTCGGGTACAGGACGTCGGAGTTCCCCGGGTTCTACGTCCGCACCAGCGGCCACCCCGTGCCCATGCGGGTGGACGAGGTGGATGACATCGTGCGCCTTGCCCGCATCAAGTGGGAGTGTCAGCTGACCGGGGCGGTGCTCGTGGTCAATCCCGTGCCCGAGGCCTGCGCGCCCGATCCGGCGGAGGTGTCCAACGCCATCGAGCAGGCCAGGAAGACGGCCGCCGAGCGCGGCATCCGGGGCCAGGAGGTGACACCGTTCATCCTGGAACAGATCCGCCGCCTGACCGGCGGCCGCAGCCTCGAGGCCAACGTGGAACTCGTCGTCAGTAACGCCGCCCTGGCCGCCCGCATCGCCGTCCGGATGGCGGCACGCCCCAGTGGAAGCTGAAGAGCGGGCCTGGCCCGCCGGGCTGGAGCGACCCGGGCCCGGTACCGGCCTGCCCGGTGTCCCGTATGCCGGCCCTCCCGTCGTGGTGCTGGGCGACGCGCTGGTGGACCGCATCCTATGGGTAGACCAGATGCCCCCGGCCGGCGGCGACGGTCCCGTCCTTGGGATGGAGCAGCGGCCGGGCGGGGGCGGGCTCAACGTCAGTTGCGGCCTTGCGCGGCTCGGGATTCCCGCGGTGCTCGTGAGCGGAGTCGGAGGGGATGAGGCCGGCCGCAGCCTGATGGAGCACCTCGCTTCCGCGGGCGTCGACACGTCGTTCGTCTCGGTGTCGGCAACCACGGGTACCGTCCTGTCGGTGGTGGACGCCCGGGGCGAGCGCACCATGTTCTCGTACCGTGGTGCGGCGGCCCGGCCGGTCAGCATGACGCCCCGTCTGAGACAGGCCCTGCAGGCCGCAGCCGTGGTGTTCATCTCGGGCTACGGGCTTCAGAGTGCGCATCAGGCTGCTTCCTACATTGAGGCGGTTAGGGTGGCCCGAGCGGCCGGTGGGCTGGTGGCCTTCGACCCGGGACCCACCATGGGCCACATCGCGGCCGCCGTACTGGACGAGATACTCAACCTGACCGACATCCTGCTCGCCAATGAGCGAGAACTGCAGGAGCTTTCCGGGCGCAACTCCGGGGGCGGCCCCGAAGCCGCCGCGCCATCGGCGGCCGTGCGCCACGCCCTGGCCCGAGTGCCGTGCACTGGCGCGAAGCTCGGCGCAAGGGGCTCGCTCCTTGCGGCGAACATCACCCGCCCCCCGCGCCCGCTGGGCCGGCTGGCGGCGGCACTCGCTGTTTCACAGAGCCCGCCTGGGGACACGCAAGCCCTGTGGCTCACGTGTCCCGCTGAGCCCGTTACGCCGGCTGACACCACGGGAGCCGGCGATGCCTTCGACGCTGGCTTCCTGGCCGCGCTCCTGTACGGCCTGCCGCCTCAGGAGTGGCTGCGCTGGGGCAACCGCCTGGCGGCGGAACGGTTGTCCCGCAGCCGCCCCTCCCTGTAACCGCTATGCCTTCCCGTACCCTGCCACGTTGATGGCCACCATCTGAACGTTGGTCATCTCCTCGATGGCGTAGCGCACGCCTTCTCGCCCGATGCCGCTCTGGCGGTTGCCGCCGTACGGCATGTGGTCGGCCCGGAACGTCGGGGCGTCATTGATGATAATCCCGCCGAAGTTCAGCGCCCGAATGGCCTGGAACATGCGGGGGATGTCCCGGGTGAACACCCCCACCTGCAGCCCGTACTCGGTGTCATCCATCGCCACCAGGGCATCCTCGAACCGATCGAACGCCATCACGCTTGCCACCGGTGCAAAGGCCTCCTGCGTGACCACCCGTGCCCGCTCGGGTACGTCGGTCAGCACGGTGGGCCAGTAGACGGCTCCCTCGCGCCTCGCTCCGGTGAGGGCCCGGGCTCCGCCGTGAACGGCTTCTTCCACCCACGACTCGATGCGCTCCGCTTCTTTCACGTCGATCATGGGCCCGACGTCCACCTGCTCCTGGAGCGGATCGCCCACCACCATGGCTTTGGTTGCGGCGACGAACTTCTCCAGGAACGTGTCGCGCACCGAGCGTTCGACGTAGATCCGCTGAACCGACAGGCACACCTGGCCGGAGTTGTAGTAGGCCCCGATCGCGCACTTCCTGGCGGCGAGGTCCAGGTCGGCGTCCTCCCCCACCAGCACCGGCGAGGTGTTGCCGAGCTCGAGCGTGACCTTCTTGATACCGGCCCGCTGGAGAATCTGGCGCCCCACCGCTGCGCTTCCGGTGAAGGTTACCTTGGCCACCCGGGGGTCGGAGACCAGCCACTCCCCCACCGTACCGCCCGGCCCGACCACCAGGTTGATGGCACCTTCCGGTGCGCCGGCCTGTTCCAGCACTTCACACAGCAGCACAGCCGTCAGCGGCGTGGAGGAAGCCGGCTTCAGCACCACGGCGTTGCCTGCCGCCAGGGCGGGCGCCACCTTGTGCGCGACCAGGTTGAGCGGGAAGTTGAACGGCGAAACGGCGGCCACGACACCCACCGGCCTGCGCAGGAAGAAGCCGAAGTAGCCCGTCCCGGCGGGCACCGCGTCCAGCGGCACCGTCTCGCCGTGGATGCGGCGGGCCTCCTCGGCTGCGATGGTAAACGTGGTGATGGCCCTGTCCACCTCGATGCGGGCGTACTTGAGGGCCTTGCCCGCCTCGGCCGCGATGGTTCGGGCGAAGTTCTCCCGCTCTGCCTCGATGAGCCGCGCTACCGCCGCCAGCAGTTCGGCGCGGCGGTACGCCGGCAGGTTGGCCATGACGGCAGCGGCCCGGGCGGCCGCCGAGATGGCCGAGTCCACCAGGTTCTGGTCGGCCAGGCCCACCTCGCCGACCACTTCCCCCGAATACTTGTTCAGCACCGGCAGGGCCTTCGGCGCCTTCACCCAGCGCCCGCCGATGAACAGCGCGCCGGGATGGCTGATTGCAACACTCACGGCCTCTGGTGCCCCCCTTTGTGCCCATGATGCGCCCGGAAAGTAAGCGGTATCTGTATGGTAAACGTGCCAGGGAGCGCGCCGCAATGCCCCTGCCACCGCAGCGGCCCACGCGGTCCCTCTTGACTGGGCGCCGGGCGGCGTCGTATGCTGGCGTCGGCCGGCGGTGGGCGAGTAGCTCAGATGGTTAGAGCGCTACCTTGACATGGTAGAGGCCAGGGGTTCAACTCCCTTCTCGCCCACCATCGAAAAAGCCCGCCACGACGGGATCCGTGAGCGGGCTTCTTTGTTGCCTGTCGGCTGCCAGGCCTCCGTTTTCCTGCCTATTCTTTCGCGCGGCAGGCCAGGAGCCCGTCCAGCACGGCAGCCGCCTTCTCGTCCTGGCCCGGCAGCAGGTGCCCGTAAAGGTCGAGCGTGATCCGCACGTTCTCGTGCCCGAGCCGCCGGGAGACGGTCACGGCCATGCCCTGGGCGATGAGCAGGGCGGCATGCGTGTGCGGAAGGTGTGCAGGGTGACCCCCTCCCGGAGCTTCGCGGCGGCCGCCTGAGCCTTGCTCCTGGTCATCCCTGCCTTCTCGTAAGCCTCGGCCGCCTTCCTGCGGGCCTGCTGGATGATGCGGGCGAGGTCCGCGTCGTCGATGTTGGAACGGCGCAGCATACCACCGGTGCGGTTCGTAAAGACGAGGTTCGGCTCGTTGCGCCACGATGGGCCGGCAAATCAGGGACGTTGTCCCGTAGTCTGTGGAAGTTGAAGTGGCGCCTCCCGGGACCCCTGTGGTAGAACAGGGGCGAGCAAAACCCAACGGATGGGAGGGAGCCGCCGATGCCAGCATGCCACGTGGTCACGCCCGAGGGGAAGGTGTGCAAGGCCAACCGGCAGGAGGTCCGGAGCCTGCGGTGGCTGCCCGACAAGGTCGAGATCCCGTTGCGCCGCATCGCCGGGGTGGCCCAAAAGGGCCTGATGGCGCTGTCCGTCCAGGTGGGGTTGGCCATGCTGCAAGCGACCATGGAGAACGAGGTGGCGGAGGGGGTGGGGCCCAAGGGTAAGCACCGGGCAGACCGGCAGGCGTACCGCCACGGCCATGAACGCGGCCGGGCGGTCATCGGAGGGCGCAAAGTGCGCCTCCAGCGTCCCCGGGTCCACCGTAAGGGCGGGGAGATCCGGCTGGAGAGCTACGCGTGGGCCCAGCAAGAGGACAGCCTCAATGAGGCGGTGCTGGCCCGCATGCTGCACGGGGTGCCGACGCGGTCTTATGCGGCCACGCTGGAGGACGTGGGCGAGGTGGAGGCCTTCGGCACCTCCAAGAGCCGGGTGGGGCAGCGTTTCATCCGGCAGATGGAGGCGCAGCTCCGGGAGCACCTGAGCCGCTGGCTCGACGACCTGAATGCACCCATGGGACATGCTCCCGCGGGCGCGTAGCCGTGAGCCGGAAAGCCAGGAAGCCTCAGTGCCGCCGTCCCGCCGGCCCGAGGCTTTGTCACCCTGCTGCGGACCAAAAGCAGGGGCCCAGCACCGTCTCGTCTGAAGCTAGGGTACTAATTCCTGGAAGCGCCATTCCGGATTGAAATGGGCCACAGTTGACACGGCCCAACGCATCACCGCGAGCGTCGTCCGCCAAGCGCCAGGGGTGCGCCTAAAGGAGTGCGAGAGCTTCATCCCGCACGTCGGTGATGAACATGTGCCCCGGGGCGTGGGTGATCATCAGAGACGGCTTCGCCTCCAGCGCAACGGCCTGGGGCGTGACACCGCAGGCCCAGAACACCGGAAACTCTCCGGGCCGAACGGTTACGGGCTCGCCGAAGTTGGGCCGGTCAAGGTCCTCGATCCCGAGGCGCGCAGGATCGCCCACGTGTACAGGCGCCCCGTGGGCGGTAGGAAAGCGCGACGTAACCTGGACGGCCCGCGGCACGAGGTGAGGCGGCACCGGCCGCATGCTCACCACGAGAGGACCCTTGAAGATGCCGGCCGGGGTGCAGGGAACCCGGGTGATGTACACCGGCACGTTTTTCCCCTCTTCGATGTGGCGCACGGGAACCCCGGCCTGAAGGAGGGCGGCTTCGAAGGTGAAGCTGCACCCCAGCAGGAACGCCACCAGATCATCCCGCCACAGCCCCACGATGTCCAACAGCTCGGCCTCGAGCCTGCCGTCCCGGTAGACGCGGTACTTGGGCAGATCCGTTCGGAGGTCGGCGCCGGGAGCCACGCGCTGCGGGACGTAGGAGCCCGTGTCCGTCACGTCCAGAAGGGGGCACGGCTTGGGATTGCGGTGGCAGAAGACCAAGAAGTCGTAGGCCATCTCCTTCGGCAAGACGACGAGGTTCGCCTGCGCGTACCCCTGGCATAGCCCGGCCGTTGCTCTTGTCCACTCGCCCCGTCGGATGAGCGCCCTGACCTCCGCGGGCGATGCGCGCGCCAGATCGCGCGGCCTTACCTCGTGCACTTCAGCCGCCCTCCGTTATGAGGATCATCACCTGGCCGTCCTGCACCTGCGCGCCCTTCGCCACTCTCACCTCGGATACCACCCCGCTTGCCGGGCTGGCCAGCTCGATCTCCATCTTGAGCGTCTCCAGCACGGCGAGCCGATCACCCCTTTCGACCCGATCGCCTGCCCCTACCAGCACGTTCACGACTTGCCCGGGCATGGGCGCTCGAAGAGCGTGGAGACGCCCCTCGCCCTGACCCTCCGCTGCCTGCCCCGGCGTGCCCACCAGTTGCACCCGGAATTGCGTTCCGCTGATCCCCACGGTCAACTCTCGGGCCGACGCAAGCCTGACCTGGACGTCGTAAGCCGCCCGGTGAGTACGTAGCCGCAACCGCTCAACCACGTCCAGTTCACCCCGGTCGACGAGCTGCTTGATTCGAGCGAGGTGCTCTTCCGGCTCGCGCAGCGCCCGCTGAGCCTGTTGCAGGCTGCATGCCTCGAAGCGAATCGCATCCCCGGGCCGGGCCTGGCCCAGCCTGTAAAGATCGGCGGTGATGACCGTAGCGATCTGCGTATACCCACCGGTCGTCTGCCGGTCGGCCAGGAGCACGATAGGCTGCCCGTTGCCCGGAACCTGAACGGCCCCCGTGCACACCGGCCCGGAGATGATGTCGGCCCCTCGCACGTGCTCGACGCGAGGCCCCTCCAGCCGAAGCCCCATGCGGTCAGAGTCGGGCAGCACCCGGTACTCCCCACTCAAGAAGGCTCGCAGTCCCTCTTCCGTGAAGCGGTCCTGATGCGGCCCCAGCACGACGCGGATGGGTTCCAGGCCGTAGCGGGGCACCCATTCTTGCGGCAGCCGCCTCCGGCTGCAGGCGCCGCCTCGCACCGGCAAGCGGTCCCCCTTTTGCAGCGGGCGCCCGTCCAGGCCCCCCAGTCTGGCGCGTGCATAAGTAGCCCGGCTGCCCAGTACGACGGGCAGGTCGATGCCCCCGGCAAAGGCCACGTACGCCCGCATCCCCCAACGGGCCCGGTCGAACGAAAGGATGTCACCCTCGGCCACCGGGATGGTTTCCCACAGCGGCACCTCAGCGTCGTTAAGCCGCGCTCCCAGATCGGCCCCCGTTATGGCGATCCACCCCGCCTGCTCGAACCGCAGCGTGGGCCCAAGCAACGTCGCTTCCAGCGCCGCCTCGTGGTCGGGATTACCCAGCAGGCAGTTGGCGACCCGCAGGGCATACTCGTCCACTGCCCCGGCCGGCGGCACCCCGTACTTCTGATAGCCCCGGCGCCCCCGGTCCTGGACGGTGGTCAGCAACCCGGGCTGCAGCACCTCAACGACCACTGCCCGCCACCTCGCGAGATCGGCCTGAAGCCGTCTCCCCCGTCTCGCCGGCCTGCTCCCAGAGGGCTCGAGCTGCCTCTTCGATGCGGACGCGGTACTCACCCCGCTCGACCTGCGCCCGGATCTCGTGAAATTCCTCAGGGGAAACCGGGAAGAACTTCACGAAATCCCCCATGAGAAGGAGGACAGGAGGGTTGCGCTGCGGCATGTACAGGTCGACCGGCGTCCTCCCGATGAGCCGCCAGCCTCCCGGACTCTCCATGGGATAGACGCCAGTCTGGTTTCCCGCGATGCCCACCGACCCGGCCGGCACCCGGGTGCGGGGCGAGGGAAGGCGGGGAGCGAACAGTTTGGGCGACAGCCCTCCGAGGTACGGGAAGCCAGGAAGAAAGCCGATCATGTAGACCCGGTAGGTGGCCGCCGTGTGGATCTGAATGACCTCGTCCATGGTGAGGGCGTTGTGGACCGCCACGTCACGGATGTCAGGGCCTGCGTCGCCACCGTAGAGCACCGGCAGGTACACCAGCCTGGGGGAAGGAAGGTCGATGCTACCGGGCCGCCGTTCCATCTGGCGGATGGCCCGCGTAAGTTCGTCGAAGCTCACAGCGAACGGATCGTAATAGACGAGGAGGGATCGGTACCCGGGCACGACCTCCTCGACTCCCTCCACCTCCCGTTCGATGGCCAACATCAACCGGTACATTTTGAGGTTTTCGTGCGGGCTGATGACTTCGGCGCCCTCGATGAGCAGTGCCCTATCACCGGCGGGCTTGAAGCGCAGCGTTTCCTCGTTGTGGTCCTTCATGCCAGCGCCCGGAGCGGGACGATTTCCACCCCTTCCCGCCGCAGCGTCTCCGCAAGGCGCACCACGATCTCCGCCGCGCCGGGGTTATCTCCGTGCACACAGATGGAGTCAGCCCGCAGCCTTACCGGATAGCCGTCGATGCTCTCCACTAGCCCATCCTTGACCATCCGCAGCGCCCGCCGTGCCACCACATCGGGCTCGTGGATCGCCGCACCGGCCTCTCGCCGGGAGACCAGCGTCCCATCACGGTTGTAGGCCCTGTCCGCAAACACCTCTTCGCGCACCACGAGGCCCGCCTCCCGTGCCATTTGCACGAACCGGGATCCGGCGAGCCCCAGCACTATGGGCCGTGGACGCAACCGCAGGAGCCCCTCAATGACTCCCTGGCCCAGGGCTGTGTCGTTCGCCGCCATGTTGTAAAAGGCGCCATGGAGCTTGACGTGCTGCAGCTCGACCCCTGCGGCGTCGCAAAAGGCCTTCAGCGCCCCGACCTGGTAGATCAGATAGTTGCGGGCTTCCGTGGGGCTGATCTTCATCTCCCGCCGCCCGAACCCCATCAGGTCGGGAAATCCCGGATGCGCCCCCACCGCGACCCCGTACTCCTTGCACAGCGCTACGGTCTCCTCCATCGCCATGGGGTCTCCGGCATGAAAGCCACACGCGACGTTAGCTGAGGAGATCCGCTCCAGCACCGCCCGGTCGATATGGATGCGGTACGCACCGAAGCTCTCGCCCATGTCACAGTTGAGATCCACCCGAACGCTCGTCGCCACCTTTTCCCCTTCCACCGTCGGCTCCCCCTCTCCTAGCTCCCGAAGATGGCCAGTAGCACGCCGGCCGCCGCAGCCGTCCCAATAACCCCGCTCACGTTTGGCCCCATGGCGTGGAACAACACATGGGTAGAGGGGTCGGCCTCTTGCGCGAGCCGCTGCGCCACCCTCGCCGACGCGGGCACGGCCGAGACCCCGGCCGCCCCTATCAGCGGATTGATTGGCTCTTTCAGAAACAGGTTCATCAGCTTTGCGAACAGCACACCCGCCGCCGTTGAGACGGCGAAGGCCAGGATGCCGAGCAGCAGGATCGCCAGGGTCTGCGGATTGAGGAACGTGCTTGCCTCAGCGGAGGCGCCAATGGACAGCATCAGCAGAATGGTGACGATGTCTTCAAGCGCGCCGCCGGCCGTCTCCGCCAGCCTCTTGGTCACGCCTGACTCGCGCAGCAAATTGCCCAGCATCATGGCCCCCATCAGCGGGCCTGCGCCGGGGGCAAACAGGGCGACGATGATGAAGGCCACCACGGGGAAGAGGAGCTTCTCCGCCCCAGAGACCTTCCGGAGCGACCTCATCTTGATCTTGCGTTCCTGTTCGGTGGTGAGCGCCTTCATGATAGGCGGCTGGATGAGGGGGACGAGGGCGATGTACGAGTAGGCCGCAATCGAGATGGGGGCGAGGAGCTCGGGCGCCAGCTTATTGGCCAGGAAGACGGCGGTAGGCCCATCCGCCCCGCCAATGATGCCGATGGCCGCCGCCCGTTGCGGCCCGAAACCCACCAGCATGGCTGCAAACATGGCCACGAAGACGCCAAACTGGGCGGCAGCCCCCAGCAGAAGCACTCCTGGCTGGGCCAGCACGGCGTAGAAGTCCGTGAGCGCACCCAACCCGAGGAAGATGAGCGGGGGATAGATGTCGAACTCCACACCCTTGTAGACGTAGTACATGAGCCCCCCGGGCTCCCGTACACCCATCTGGGCGAGGGGCATGTTGGCCATGATGATCCCAAACCCCATGGGCAGAAGCAACAGCGGCTCGGAGCGCCTCCCGATGGCCGCGTAAATGAGGCTGGCTCCAATGGCCAACATGCACAACCGGCCCCAGCTCATCCCCGCAAAGCCGGTCGCAAGGAGAAACTCCAGCACGCTTTCTGGCATGGTCGGTTGCACTACCCCACCTGACGCTCGGGAGACTCGAGACGCACCTCAAGTTGGCGCTCATCCTCGAGCTCCAGAAGGGCACGACCCGGGCCCAATTCCACAAGACGCAACTTGCGCTCGCGGCCGTTAACCCTCAGGGCATAGATGCCGGGCACCGGCCGCGCCCCGGGGCGGTATACCCGGATAGCCGAGAAAAGGGCCACAAGCTCCCGTTCCTCCTCCGGGGAAAGCACGGCCTCCGACGCCCACCCGGACCGCCCGCCCACCGCGCCACTTGCCCAGCGGCCCAACAGAGACACGGAACCGGTCAGGACGCCGAGGATGACGAAGACGGTCAGCATGCCCGCCAGGGCAGTTATGACACCCGTCCAAACCTCGCTCATCGGCCTATATGCCCAGGAACGCTTTCTTGATGATTTCGGAGCGCAACAGCTCCTCCCCGGTACCCGCGGCAAGAGTTCGTCCGGTCTGCAGGACATAGCCCCGGTCTGCCAGCTCGAGGGCCTCCCTGGCGCTCTGCTCCACCAGCAGAATCGTGAGACCTGCCTCCCGTAGCCGTGCGATACTGTTGAAAAGTTCTTCGACCAGCCTGGGCATGAGGCCCAGGGAGGGCTCGTCCAGCATCAGGAGCTTCGGACGGGCCATCAACCCTCGCCCGATGGCCAGCATCTGCTGCTCGCCGCCACTGAGGGTGCCGGCCCGCTGCCGCCGGCGCTCCTTCAGCCGGGGGAAAAGCTGATAAACGTAATCGAGTTGCTCGTCGATCTCAGCCCGGGAGCGAACCACGAACGCACCCAGCATGAGATTCTCCTCAACGGTCAGTGGCCCGAAAACCAGCCGGCCTTCAGGTACGTAGGTGATCCCCAGGCGCACGATGTCAGGCGTGGACCGGCGGCTGATGTCCACGCCTTCGAAGACGATCCGCCCGGCAACGGGGTGCAACGCGCCTGCGACGGCCTTGAGCGTGGTGCTCTTGCCGGCTCCGTTGGCACCCACCAGGGCGACCAGTTCGCCCCGATTGACGCTGAACGTCACGCTGTGTAGCGCCGGAACGCCGTTATAATGAACCCGGATTTCCTGCACGTCGAGCATACTTCTCACCCAGATACGCTTCGATCACCTGAACGTTGCGCGTGATCTCGTCCGGCCTGCCCTCGGCGATGGTGCGTCCGCTGGCTAGCACGACCACCCGATCCGAAAGGCCCATCACGAACTCCATGACATGTTCGATGACCAGCAGCGTCAGGCGCATTTCCCGGTGGATGTGCCGAAGCAGCTGGGTGAACACGTCCACCTCTTCCGGGCTCAGCCCTGCCGCCGATTCGTCCAGCATCAGCAGCCTGGGCCGGGTGGCGAGCGCCCGCGCCAGTTCCACGCGCTTTTGAATGGCCAGAGGCAGTTGGGAGGGGTATACTTGCCTCGCCCGAGAAAGCCCCACGAGATCGAGGATCTCACGGGCCTGCATCCGTGCCTCTTCGGGGTCGTCGGTACGAGAAAAGGCACCCACCATGACGTTTTCCTCGACGCTCAGGCTCTCCATCATCTTCACGATCTGAAAGGTGCGGGCGATGCCGGCCCTGCTGGTGCGGTGGGGTGGCCAACCGGTAATGTTTCGGCCCGCGAACCGGATGGTGCCGGCGTCCGGGCGCAAATACCCGGCGACGCAATTGAACAGGGTCGTCTTACCGGCCCCGTTCGGCCCGATGAGGCCCACGATCTCTCCTTCCCCGATGGAGAGATCGATGTGGTCGTTGGCCACCACCCCTCCAAACCGCTTGACCACCGACTCCACCGACAGCAGCGCCACCGCCCCTCACCTCCTCCACGCCTGGACCGTTGTCGACGTCTCCAGCGCCGGTGCCACCTGAGCTGCCCGGTGTCGTCTTGCGCTTTCGATGATGCCCCATACCCCCTTCGGCTGGTAGGCTGCTAGGGCCATGATGATGACCGCATAGATCAGGAAGTCCACGCCCAGTACCCCGCTTCCGCCCAGCCATGCTCCGAGGTAGCGGTCCAGCGGGATGAGGACGGCCGCGCCGATGATGGGGCCCCAGAGCGAGCCGGCACCGCCCAGCATAGCCGCCATGGCAATCATGATGGACAGGTCCATGTGCATGACTGCGAACGGGTCAACATACCGGAAGTAGGCGGCGTAAAACCCCCCGCCCAGGGCATACAGGGCGGCGCTGATGCAGTAAGCCTTGAGCTTGGCCGCAAAGACGTTGATCCCCAGGCTTGCCGCCGCGTCCTCGTTGGCTTTGACAGCCCGAAGCTGGTAGCCCAGCCTGGAGTTGCGCAGCCAGTTGAGCCACAGGAGGCTGACCAGGAAAAACGCGAGAATGAGATAATGGTAACCCACCGCGCTCAACTGCATGTGCCACAGGTCGGGCGCCCCTTTGATGGGCAGGAGGATGCCCCGGGCGCCGCCCGTCCACTCCCAGTACGTGAAGAGCTCCTGCCATACCAGGCTCACCGACAGCGTGCCAATGGCGAAGTAGTGCCCGCGCAGGCGCAGCAAGGCCGAGCCCAGGATAAGTGCTTCCGCCACGGCCACCAGCATGCCCAGCGGCAGCGACAGCCAGAAGGGCACGTCCCACCGCACCATGGATAGCGCCACGGCGTACGCCCCGAACCCCACGTTCTTGGCTCCGCCCAGGTCCACCTGACCGCCAAAGCCGCCGATGAAATTCCAGCTCATCCCGTAAAGGGCAAACAGAAGGAATTGCACCACGACGGCCCGGGTAAAGCCACCCTGAACAACCCATGGGAAGACGACCAGCAGCGTCACGAGCAGCCCGAAGGCCATCTGCTCGGAACGGGGGAGATCGCCGAAACGCGTGGCCTGCCGCAATACCCGCACGAGCTTCAAGTGGCGTCACCGCCCCCCGAGCAGACCCTGGGGCCTGGCCACCACGACCAGGAAGTAGACCAGATATATGAAGGCCAGTTTCAACTCCGGCGTAACGTACTGAGCCGCCATCATCTGTACCAGCCCCACCAGGATGCCGGCGACGAAGGCGCCCGGTACGCTGCCGAATCCACCCAGGGCCACCGCGGCGAAGGTGATCATGGCAAACACGGAGCCAACCGTGGGGGAAATGTAATAGAAGTTGGTCAGCAGGGCGCCGGCCATTCCCGCCGTCGCCCC